>JBEQLM010000003.1:0-21318 GCA_040325975.1 Gammaproteobacteria bacterium
AACGCTTAAATCGCGTTAATTGATTTTTAATGATGTTAATATACTGATTTTTAAGTGTAATTTCTTGATTGTTAGGTTTTTTGTAACTAGCTATCGTTAAATTATAAGTAGGTTTCCATAGTGTCGGAAGTTGTTGAATTTTTTGACAAAAAGGTATTAATGTTGGAAACTGGCGCAGATAAATTTTTGTAATAACAAAGAACAAAGGATTTTAAAGAATGTCAGAATTATTTTCCAAAGAATGGGGCCAGGCTTACAAGAATGCATGGAATGAAGATGGAGAAATCACTGCAACATTGCAGCATGCAGGTTTTAATTCAGTTGTTGCTTTTGGTCTTGATACCGAGGATGCACCACGCTTTGTCATGACCATTGATAATGGTTTGGTCACCTCCCTTGAGGGGCAGCCAGAGGCCGCGATAAAGTGGGATATTCGTGCAACTCAGGAAAATTGGCTTTCACTCATAGCTAAGCCCCCGGGCTTAATGAAACTAGGCATTGCTTATACTTCACGCAAGATTAGATTCAAAAAAGGTGATTACGCCGCTATGGTTAAAGATCCTGATCTTGCTGGTGCCTTTGTTAAATCTTTTGGTTTAATGTCCAGGATTTGATTTCCTGATAATAAAATGCACTAATTCCTGTAGTGAAAAAAGGCTGACGACTGTCAGCCTTTTTTAATATTTAGAAAATAGTTTTTTACCTTAGTAGTTACTTAAATGAAAGATACTCTTCAATTTTTAATAGATACCGATTTCCCAACCATCACTCGTACTGGCCTGGAAACGCTGCAAGTTAATTTAGGTTATTTATGTAACCAGCAATGCCTGCATTGCCATGTCGATGCAAGCCCAAGGCGAACTGAGCTGATGTCTGCTGAGGAAATTGATACAGTTATTCAATTTCTCAAAAAACACCAGATTAAAACATTGGACTTAACTGGTGGCGCACCTGAAATGAATCCACATTTTCGAAAACTTGTGGTAGCGGCGCGTACTTTGGGTGTTCACGTCATAGATCGTTGTAACTTAACCATTCTTGAAGAATCAGGTTATGGCTGGCTAGCGTCGTTCCTGGCAGATAACAAAGTTGAAGTGGTAGCTTCGTTACCGTGCTATCTGGAAGAAAATGTGAATGCACAACGCGGAAAGGATGTTTTTAAAAATAGCATCAGAGGGTTGAAGAAACTTAATTCTGTGGGTTATGGAAATAAGGGCAATTTAAATCTTAATCTGGTTTTTAATCCACAGGGTGCAAGTCTGCCTCCGCCTCAAAATACGCTTGAGCAGGATTACAAAAAACAGTTGTTAGATAACTTTGCTATTGAATTTAATCATTTGTTTACTATTACAAATATGCCGATTAAACGCTTTGGTAGTACCTTGTTGTCAAAAGGACAGTTTGAAGAATACATGAACCTTTTAAAAGACTCTCACGATGATGGCAATCTTGAGTCGTTAATGTGCCGCACACAAATCAGTGTTGACTGGCAAGGTAATGTTCATGATTGTGATTTCAATCAAATGCTAAATTTAAAATCAGTTTTTAATAATGGTAAAGTAAATCTTGCCGACCTCATGGACTTTAATTTTAATCTGTCACCGATTGTCGTGATGGAGCATTGTTATGGCTGCACCGCAGGGCAGGGATCTTCATGCGGTGGTGCTTTGTAGTCTATGTAACCGCTATAACTTCAACATGAAACTCTCTATTATTATTCCTGTATTTAACGAAGCTGAAAATATAGCGACGACACTCACACAATTACAGAGTTGTCGAAAACAAGGACATGAAGTAATAGTTGTTGATGGCGGCAGTCAAGATAATACGATCGAGCTCGCACAGGGCGTGGTTGATCAACTGCTAATATCAAAGCCTGGTAGAGCCATGCAAATGAATATTGGTGCTGAGCTTGCAGAGGGGGATGTTCTAGTGTTTTTGCATGCAGACACACTATTGCCTGATGCAGCTGATACGTTGATTATTGATGCGATAGATCAAGGCCATCAATGGGGGCGATTTAATGTTCGTCTCTCAGGTCAGCATATTCTATTTAGAGTCATTGAAACTATGATGAACTGGCGCTCCTACCTGACGGGTATTGCCACTGGTGATCAGGTTATTTTTGTTCGACGTGTTCTGTTTGAACAAACTGGTGGCTATCCAGAAATAAAGCTGATGGAAGACATTGAGCTAAGCAAACAGTTAAAGCTTTTTGGAAAACCCGCTTGTATAAATACAAGAGTAAACACATCAAGCCGTAAATGGGAGAGCAATGGCATCTTCAAAACTGTGTTGTTGATGTGGAGACTAAGGTTATTGTATTTCTTTGGTGCTTCCCCAGAAAAATTATTTTCTTTATATTACCGATAATGAATTTTAAATATTCAGATGCTGCGATTCTTGTTTTTGCTAAAGTACCTATCGCTGGTGAAGTGAATACACGATTGATTCCAGATATCGGTGTTGATGCAGCAACCCAACTTCAGGTCGAGTTAATTGATTTAAGATTAAAAAGTCTCCAGAAAAGTAAATTGTGTGAAATAGAGCTATGGTGTAGCCCTGATTCTAAGCATGCGTTCTTTAAGGAATGCAAAAATAAATATGGAGTGACTTTATTTTCTCAGCAAGGTGATGACCTTGGTGTGCGTATGTCTCTGGCTATCAAAGAAAGTCTGAAAAGATTTAAACGCGTGGTATTAATTGGTACTGATGCACCATCCTTGACGCTTGATCAGATTGAAGTAGCAGTGCAAAGACTCGGTGAAGCAAACGATATTGTTATTGCTCCAGCTGAAGATGGTGGTTATGTTTTGATTGGAATGAGTCAACATTGTGATGGTGTTTTTCAGTCAGTGCCCTGGGGGACTGACATGGTACTTAGCTGTACCCGTAACAATATAAAAGCACATAATCTTATTAGCGAGGAGCTTGAGTTGTGTTGGGATATTGATCGAGTTGAGGATTACCAGCGATACAAAACAATGCTGCTTTAGTTAATTGTAGTCAGCGAGACATATGATGTTTTTTATGCGAGCTCTTACCATGGAAGTATTTGTATCGGAATAATGCATCCTGACCATGGCACTCGACACAGACTATATTATTTGTTTTATCGGCTCTCAAGAAACTTGTTTTGGCATCACCTTCCTCATTTTTTCCTGAGCCTTCTTTACTAATAGCATTCCACTGATGTGTGTTGTGGCAACTGGCGCAAGTAATCGATCCAAATGTTGTTTTCTTGCCTGTTTGATCATAGACACTGATATCTGGCACAGGCTGTTGATGAATTTGTTCACGAATTTCTGTTGACCATATATTGATATCTGCTGGATGTTTAGTCATTAACGGGTTCTTGTTCGCGGCTATTTTTTGTGCATCATGGCAACTACGACAACTTTTTTCAACTTGATCATTTCCATTACCTAGTTGTTTTGCCCATATATATTGATTTTCAGATGCATTGTGGGGAATGTGGCATTGACCGCAAACGCCTGATGCATTTCTTTTTTGACCTAGTTTATTTTTTTCATCTTTAGCCGTTACAGAAAGATCGTGGTCTGTATTAATAATAGATTTCTTCTCCTCATGACAGCTAACACATAAGAGGCTCTCATTGTTTGCTGGCTTACGTAGGAAACTATTGCCAGTATTACCATCTTCATTGGCTACTGTAGAACCTTTATTTTTAGTGTCTTGTGGATCCCATTGATGCGGGTTATGGCAACTTGAGCAATCAATATATCCATTTTCTTTTGTTCTGTTTCCCTCAATATTAAAAACAGGTAAGTGAGAATTAAGCTGTTTATTATTCATTATTCGTCCCACTGGATGACTGTGCTTCCCAGTGAGTTTCTTCTTAGCTAGTCCATCAGGCTTGTGACAGTCGGTGCATAGTCTAGCTATGGGTGATTTTGCATCACCTTCCTGTCTGGCCCATAAGGCATTTTGTTTTGCATTATGGGGTTTGTGGCAATGAGCGCAGATACCAGATGCTGTGTTTCCACGAGGGTCTATTATCGAGCTATCTTTTATTGTTTCGATATTGTCCTCAGAGTTGTTTGTTAGATCATGTTTTGTTTGCAAAATAGATTTTTTATTCTGATGACAATTAATGCACAGTTTGCTCTTACCCTGATCGGCAATACGCAGGAAACTACTATTATCATCGCCTTCCATATCTGCAGGATCATCAGGTAGCTTATAATCAAGCACAGACCAGTTATGTGGGTCATGGCAGCTTCCACAACCAACAAGTCCATCTGTAATAACCTGTTTACCATGCTGGTCATATAGTGGTAAAGATTCCAGTTTTCCTGTTTTTTCTTGATCTCCATCTGAATCTGGTTTTGATGACTGACTTTGCCAAATTCCAGATGTCACGCTTATACCTAGTTGTTTAATTTCGGTATCTATTGGATGACTGTGTTCTCCCGGAATTTTATTTTTTGCCAGCCCATCCTTGTTATGACAACCCATACAGGCAATATCATTTACACTTGAACTCTGTAAGTATGATCTAGCCCATAAGCGTGGGCCATTGGCATTGTGCACCAGATGGCAAGAACCACAGATGCCTGATTCTTCTACTGTTTGCCCCAGTGTATTTTCTGAATCGGGTGCCATAAAACGCATATCATGTTTAGTGCCGCTTACGTTCCACTTCTTATCATGACAGGTTTTGCACAGTGCCGAATCTGAACCATTAGCCATGCGAAGGAAACGTGTTCGATTATCACCGGGTTCATCAGGGTCACCCTTATCATCTACATCAACAGAATTCCATTGATGTGCATCATGACAGGAAGCACAGCTCACCTTACCCTGCATTTGTTTAACTGTTTTTACACCCTCCTGACTGAATGCGGGCAGTTCAACAGGATGTTTAAGACGACTGATATCTGCTCCAACAGGATGGCTGAAATTTCCCACAGTATATTTTTCAGCAAGTCCTTCAGATTGATGACAACTCAGGCACAGGGATGCCATGGGTTCTTCTTCAGCAGCTAGCGGTCTTGCCCACATTTTAGGTCCGGTGCCTTTGTGAGCTAGATGACAGGTGCTGCATGGTCCAGATTTTTCAGCTGACAGTTGTTTTATATTTTTACTTTCAGGCCTGAGTGATGTCATATCATGTTTACTATCGAGAACTTTTCGCTGCTCAACATGACATGATTGACACAAACTATCCTGCTCATTTTTACTAATTAATAAATAATTTTTCTTTGTAGCATTATGGGGCTTGTGACAGGTCTGGCAGATCATTTCACCATCTGTGCTCAGCTTTGCACCTTCCTCAATCATCGCATCAGGAATCTTTATATCTCCTGGCAAAATATTTACTGGATGCGTCCTCTTTTCCCCCGCCTGTTTTTTGTTTAATGCAAAACGATCACTATGGCACTCACCACATAATTGTGATTTATCATTATTCATCAAAAGAATTTTTTTCTCAGGTGCTCCATGGGGACGATGGCAGCTCTGACATATAACACCACCATTTTTAGCAAATCGAGCTCCGGCTTGCATTAATTTTTTAGGCGCTGATTTTATTAGTTCCTGAATTTTTACATTAACGGGGTGATTGCCATGATCTGAACCATTTGATTTTTTCTGATGGCACGACATGCATAACAGACCCTCATCATTACGTACACGCATAAAAACAGCAGTGTCTTTTTGTCCCCATTCAACACCATGCGCCGTATGACAGGTGCCACAATACACTTTGCCATCGTCATTGAGTGGAAACAGTTTTTTGCCTTCAATTATTGGTATAGTAATGTCCTTAGAAGGTTTGACACCCACTGGATGTGCATGTTTACCTTCTTGCCATAAAGACCGGGACTCGAGCACAAAACCATCGTGACAGGAAAAACACATGGGGTCTGTGCTGGATACATCCTGTTTGCCAGTTTTCATTACCGGTTTGGGTTCAAAGGGGATCAGTGTACTGACATCTTCTCGTTTAAATTCTGTAAGCCACATAATATGGCATGAGGCACATTCACGATTAGCCGAGGGCAGGCGCATTCCGGCGTAAGTTAACTGATTGTTAGCGATAAAGCAGAGTACGATAAATAACAATAGCTTTATAATGATTAAGCTATGTTTAATTTTATCGGCTAATAAATTTGACATAGGCTATTTCAGCTTCTTCAGGTTATACACAGAAACACGATGTGCACGCATCTCTACTACGTATAGCTGATTGTTATCCACCAGCATTCCTACTGGTGTAACCATTTGATAGGGCTTACCACGCTCACCCAGCACAGAAATAAAATCACCTGTTTCCGAAAATACTTGCACCAGGTTCAGATAACTGTCGGATATATAGAAATTATTTTTTTTATCAACAGCAACACCTTTGGGGCGTACTAACTGTCCCTGTAAAACACCCCAGTCACCAACAATCATCGACACCTTTCCTTTTGAATCAAATACCTGAACACGGGTATTGAGCACATCGACTACAGCAATGCGTCCATCTGACATTTCAGTAATCGTTGCCGGATAACGAAACTCTCCCTTATTCATGCCATTAGTCCCCCACTTATCTAATAGCTTACCTTTCGGAGAAAAAATCATCAGGTTATGCGTTTCACTGGCAGAAACAATAATATTCCCCGTACGGGAATGCACGATCAAATCAATAGGTCTAACCGGTTTGCCTTTATGCTTTAGAGTAAAACTATTAAGGTACTTACCCTTAATGGTAAAGATCTGCACACGATGATTACCTGAATCTGCCACATAGACACGCTTATTACTAACATATAAACCCACAGGGTAATTAAACTGCCCTTTGCCATTACCGTGACTACCAAAGCTAAATAAATGATTACCCCGTTTATCAAATACAACTATACGATGATTGCCACCGTCGACAATGAATACCTGTTTAGAATTTGCCGCCACATCACTGGGAAAAGAAAATGTTTTTGTGTCATCACTGCTGATTTGATATTTTAGACTGGCAGACTGCGTAACCAGAGCCGCTGAATGGGCTGGTGTATAAATAAATAGTTGTAGAATCAAAAAACACAGGTTAATTGAAATATACAATCTATTTATTTGACTCAGATTCCACAGTTTTTTCATTAGAGTACCGCCACCATGACCGCCCTTTAAGTAATTCTTCACTGGGTATTTTGGTTTCACCTATTTCGCTGCCTACCATAGTTTTTGTGTCAGGTAATGATGAATCAACATCAAAAAGGTTTGGCATATAAAATGCTTTATATTTCTCAACAATGCCAACAATATTAAGGTTGGTTACATCTAGAATACGTCTTTCCGAAAACCCTAATTTCTTAAATGGTACAAAACTTTTTTCTTCCTTGGTGTGACAACGTGAGCAGAATCGGCCTTTGGTCATTATTTGTTTATGGAATTGTTTCTTAACGGCATCTTTATCTTGATCTGATAATTGGTCTTTAATGGCTAGAAACTCAATAACATCTTTATTACTCTCTGTCATTTCTATTAGTGCATCTGTTGTAACTTCTTTATTGTAAATTACAATTTTTGAGTAATAATCATCAGTATCTACAAGATAACCCGTTTCTGGATTCACATCGGTGCCAAATGGGGCACCAGTAACTTCGATGCCTGAGTAATTTAGCCATTGGTATTGGTAGTTTTCTTCAGGGATCTTACGTGGATCGGTGTGACAGGTCATGCAGCCAATAAACTGGGTATGCATGTTCAACAGGGTTCTAACCATAGGCGTCTTGGAATGGGGTAATTCACCATGGCACTGGAAACATACTGGCTTGCTGCCAACGTTAATTGTATCCTCTGTCGGAACATTATGGAAATGTCGTTGTGTCTCGGAGTAACGATGTTTTCTAATTTGTTCAAGTAATTCAGGTTTTTTCTCTTCATGTCCGCCGCCTATAAGACCAGTACGTTCACCCAGCACTATACCTAGCACTAACAATAAACTAAAAATAATTGCAAACAGAATTAAAGTTGTAAGGAAGGAAATGCCTGGGTGTTTACGATGCAAGCCCTCAATACCAAACAGGCTATGCTGAAGCGCTCCAGGAATCCTGCTTTTGTGATCAATCAGAATCACCATTACAGTACCCAGTACCATAACCAGTAATACTGTTAGTACAATAAAAAATATCTGTGAATCAGGGATTGTATGCATAATTTAACCTTACTTAATACTCTGTCAGGTAGAGCCAAATTGTGAACAGGCCGAAAAAAGTCCAGAAAAATATAATTGCCAATGTAAAGTAAGCAAATATTTTTTGCCAGCCTGTCATTTGTTTTATCACTGTGTTTTATCAACCGTTTCCAGCTCTTCAGAATCGTCTGCCAGTTGTCTCGCATCCAATAAATTTGTTAAATAGGCGCGTTCTTCTGGAAGCTCCACTAGATTACGTAAATACTCGAGAAAATGTTCTTCAATCTGGTGCTCACGGGTGATTTTTCCAGTCAGAAAAGTCCATTGCATAGGGAATCGACCGGGTGCCAAATGTACGTTATACCAGTGCCAGAAAGCGATGACCAAAAGTGCTAACAAGGCTTCATGGGGATGAGACAACCTCATCATCTCCTGAAAATAAGAAGCCATACCAGTAGGTAAGATTGCCGCCCAGAATTCTGGGAATATAAATGATGAACCTGAGACTATCATTACAAAATTGCCAAAGGCCGCTGCAAAATAATGAATCTTCTGTTTATACATAAACTTGTCCATTTCTGGACGTTCATCACTTCTGCCTGCAAAATACATTATGTCTTTGTTCATATCCCCTACATCTTTTAATGTAGGAATAATACTGCGGCCCAGTTCAAATTTTCCTGCAATCATTTGGAGTGCAGTGGCGTATAAGAGATAAAGGATGTGATAAAGCATACCGAAAACCATTACACTCGCCAGAGTTCGATGAATTACCCGTGATACATCAATACCTCCCATTAGATCGTTCATTGGAGCAGCCCAGTAATGATCAATAAAGGCAATGGGTAAGCCTGTAAAGGCCAGGGTCAGAAAAGTAACAAACGTCAGCATGTGTTGTATTCGAATATGGATAGAATAGCGCGGCAAATCACCTATAGGATTAGACACAACATTTTTATAAAGTGTCACACGGCTATCAGGCAGAGTGTCAACGAGCTGGTTAATTTCCGCCCGCTCTTTTTCATCAATCTTGTTAATATCCATTGATGTATCAAGTACTTTTCTAGCTTCTTCTGATAACTTCATAAAATATTTCCGGTCTATACAAATGTTTTAGTACTTTTGCTCAAACTACACGATCTTTGCTTTTAGAGGAACGGCGCCACCAGGATGAGCCTTTCTTTAAGCTCCAGCCAATACCGTCACGTCGTCTACCTATGGTCTCAGCCAGAGCTAGAGACAATAATAGAAAGATAACTACATTGCCAACCCAGGCATAAACAATATTCGTGTAATAGACGAAAGCATTACCTTCTTTTGTGTCGGTGGAGTGAGGATCAAGTTGAGCATAATTTTCATCTGCATGGGTATGGCATTGACGACATGATTCAGCCTTATTATCTGCATGCATAGGTGACTCAGGATCACGGGATGGCCTGATGTCGTGAACATTCATATAGTAATTGTCTTGTTTTACATGACAATCCAGGCAAGTTGCAGCATTAGTAAAGCCGTATTTGGTTACCTTGCCATGAAAGCTTTTCTCATAGGTCTCGCCCGCAATAGAAAACTTACGGCCTAGCTCACGGCCTTCTTCTTTTGCAGCTTCTTCATGACGTTGCAACAGCTTTTTATCACTATGGCAATTTGTACATAATTTTACAACTTCCAATGGAGTTCGTTTAACCTCACGGATTCGACGACTGGTGTGTCGATACCAGTTAGATACAAACTTACGATCTTCATGACAAACCACACAGCGATCAATTATACGTTTAGGTGGTTTTGATTCAGCAGGATTGTAAATAGGGTTTGTATGACAGGTTATACAATAGGGTTTATCTTCCTCCAGGCCTTTTTCAACTTTTTCCCGGCCATGAACACTGCCCTGGTATTTATCATATATTGGACCGTGGCTGAAATTTTTACCTGTGGCGGGGTTTTTTATAGAGTGGCATTCTGTATTACAGTTCACACCCTGTTTAACAGGCTTATGGGGTAATTGTTTGATGTAGTTGTGACAATCAGTACAGGGTACATTACGATGTACAGTGTTACTATAAACACCGGGCATGACATAGTAACTTCGTTGTACCCCGTTGTCGTCAATTCGACTCATTTTAGGATATTTATGGCACAACAAGCATCCGCTGTCATCTTCGAATGAGTAGGCGAGACTACCTTGTAGTGCTATGACAAGGAACAAGATCATGTTTATTATTTTTAGTTTAAACAAAATAGGTCAACCTATGTTTATTTCTAACAATTATTGTAGTGCAGTGTAAAGGTGATTTGGGTATTTATGTTGATTTTGATCAATAAATTCCATGATCCTAATGGTGATATATAACAGCTAGAGCAGTTGTTCTATGTGGTACGTATATAAAGGCAGGTTCTGCAAAAATAATACGTTATTAATAGTGTTCGTTCATTGATGTGACATCAGCCATGCCGACGTTACAGAGCAATATGTCTAACTGCCAGTAAAAGTATGGTTGCGATGTCGATGAGTGTAACAAATTTATTACAGATAGGGCATTTTTTTACAATCTTGAGGCCGCTTTTTGCTTATCCTCGGGCTTATGGTGATTATTCCTGATACTGGAAATATGTCAGAAATTGATCTTCTTTTTATCCTAAGCCAGCATGAGTTTATGAGTCAAAGATGTCTCATATCGAGTAACGGGCAGTGCTAAATCGATGTTCTTATTGGCTGTGTTATAAATTAAAAAGCATAGGATAGAAACTAATATCAGTGGCGTGCCAAATATAATTAAATTTCGAGAAATGCACTGACAACTTATATAAATATCTCTGATCAGTTCAACTTAGGATTAGTCTTAGCTTTAACATCTATTGTTAAATAACCACGTTTGAATAAAACACGTTATTTTTTAACCTGTCTCTTCAATACGGTGCTCAGCACTAAAAAAATGATTCCAGGAAGAGCTAGATAATGTATTTGTATAATCAAACTGGACAACAGGAAAAAAAATCCAATGGCTCCTGTAAATCTACTCAAAAAAACGTAGCCTTGGCTTTTTACCAGTAAAAACAGTAATGCGGGTAATAGCGTAACCAGTAACCATACTAATGCGATAAGGCCATTTGCACCGTAAAATATTTCATACTGTGAGGAACTATCATTATACATATATGGCACTATTGCGAGCCAGGCAATGAATAAAATAGAAAAAGGCAGATATAGAGTAACAGCCCAGAATATATACTGATAGGAGTTCTTTTTTTTCATTGATGAGGAATAATTCTGAATTAATTTATGATATTAACATGACAGAAAGGACAAATGTTATCTGAGCGTAAACGCTGTTTCGTACCCGCTGCAGCTGCTGCATTTTTTATCTCGCCCTTCTTATATGGTCTATAATTAACAATATTCAAAGAGCAAAAAATAACCACTAAAAATGATTAATACATATATTTCAATCACTTAATTTTGTTTGTTATTTATATCATAGATCAATTTATTATGGTTTTATTAATTTAAGTAATTTAATTCATAAATAGAGGGCGCCTCTATTAATTCACGAAGGTTGTGAATTATTGTTTGTATTACCAGCCCTTTGTTACAAATCTTTGTCATTAAAAGCAGGTATCCTGGCGTGGCAAATTTTAACCCTCAATCTGCATCTCCAGTATTAATAGAGCTGCCCTGGAGACTAGTTATATACAAATATGCCACATCTAATCACACTTAATCGTGCTGTCTGGAGCCTGTTATTTCTTGTCGGTAGCGCGCTATTAGCATTCTGGGAATATGAAAATTCTTCCAATGTTGGTATTGGCTGGTTTCTCATCACTAGTATCTGGTCTGCTGTGTGCGCCATTGCTTATTCAATAATTGAATGGATTATTCATCAAAAATCATGATCCAGATCAATGTTTTCTGCTATCACTCATGTCTACTATTATGCGGAAATAGATTTTTACCGTGTAGTTAAGCTGTTGAATAATAAAGGTAATCTACTATTAAATTAAAATTATTCTGTTTATATCGAAAAAGAGGTGGTTATGATTGTAGAAAATGAAAAACCTGTAACTAAAGTGTGTATCTGGTGTATAGCTACAGCGGTATCTATAATTCCTGTACTAGTCATTATTTATTTTCTATTGACAGGTGACGCAGAGTAACTGATTGATTAAGACTAAGATCAAGAAGGTAGAGTGTTATTTTCTTGCTATCGTTTTATTTTGTAATAATTTGATTCTTACTGCGTATTTAGTTAATACTTGAAAATAAACTATATTTTACATATATCTATCGCTTTGCTCATGGCATCTTTAATAAACGTACTTTGTTGACTAAGATCTAAAAAAATACCTACTATCATTGATACTTTCTGTATGCTATAGATAATTCTGATTTAGAATGAAGCTGTATTGTTTATAAAAAAATATCAGCAATATGATTTTCATCATTAGTACAGAGATGTTTATATGAAGAAAAAGTGTTTACTTAAGCTAAAATTGTTAATAGCCATAACTTGCTTTTTATCTATTCTTCCAACACAGGCTTTCTCTGGTGATGAACTTAACTGTGTTTTGTGCCATAAGCACAGGGGATTAAGTAGAATTGACGAAAATGGAAAATTCAGACTCTTCTATATCGACCAGGAATTATTTGATAGCGGACCACACAGAAGAAACAAGTGCAAGGATTGCCATACTGATATAGATCGAATACCTCATGATCCTGTGAAACAAGTTAACTGTTCTCAGGAATGCCATATTGTTGAACCCTCAGGCCAAAAAAAATTCTCACATAAACCTGTTGCTGATATTTTGGCAAAGAGTGTTCATGCAAAACTGGACGGAGATGGGCAGCCCAAAGAATATCAGGAGGATTATCCTGGTTGTAAAAACTGCCATGATCAACCCCTATACCGGCCTTTTTCAATCTATAAGGGTGAGAAGGTTCCCGGCATAGCAAAGCGATCTATGGCTCGCTGTAAGAGCTGTCATACCAGCGGTGATTTTGCCAAAGACTTTTATGAGCATGTTACTTCCCGTTTACATAAAACTCGTTTCCCGCTTGAAACTATTGAAGTCTGTGCAAAATGTCACCAGGACGAGGCTTTCAGAGAACGCCATGAGCTAGACGATGTCATTACCTCGTATAAGGAAACTTTCCACGGAAAACTAATTACTCTTGGCTCTGAGCGTACGCCAGACTGTATTGATTGCCACATTGTAGAAGGTGAGAATTCACACTTAATTGAATCAAAACTTACACCTTCGTCATCTGTTCATAAGAACAATGTAGGCAATACATGTAGAACATCTGAGTGCCATGAGAATGCAGGCGAACATTTGGCAGAGTTTCAGACGCACGTAAGTTATGACCGCGAAAAATACCCATTACAATTCTATATGCTGGTACTTTTTAAAGCCTTAATGGCGTGTGTCATGTATTTCTTCCTTACGCTTATATTCCTTGAACTTATGCGCAGGTTGTTCCCAAAATTTTCTTTCTTTAAAGAAAAGAAGCGTGAAGATTACAATGAATATGTTCAACTGATAAAAGGTAAGCATCAGTCTGAAGACTGATTGAGGTAAAACCATGTCAAAATATGCCCCCATAATCTATAAAGACGGTCAGCGTTATTTTTATCGATTTTCTGCCCATCAGCGATTGCAGCACGTTGTCTTGTTTACTAGTGTACTTATATTAGCTTTAACAGGCTTTCCTCTGCGCCATGCCGATGAAGCCTGGGCCAAACCTTTGTACAACTTTATGGGTGGAACTGAAATAGCGCCTTTATTACACCGTGCAGCCGGAAGCGTGTTACTGGCTTTATTTGTGTACCACACCATTTACTGGATGGTGCTTTTTTATAAAAACCATATTGTTAAACTCAGGCAAGAGAAAAAGCTGAATCTGAAAACCTTCTTTAAGGCCATTTTAGCCCTGGAGATGATGCCCAATAAAAAGGATCTCTATGACATCATACACCTGTGGAAATACCTGCTTTATTTCACCAATAGACCGCCTCGTCACGAGCGTATGTCCTGGCGAGAAAAATTTGATTATTTTGCACCCTACTGGGGTATACCCATATTGGGCCCGGCTGGTATGGCTCTTTGGTGGCGTGACGAACTTACACATTATGTTCCTGGTATCGTACTGAACGCTGCTTACATAATGCATACCGATGAAGCATTACTGGCTGTTTTATTCCTGTTTTTTGTGCATTGGTACAACGTGCACTATGCACCTGAAAAATTCCCCGCAGCCACGGTATGGCTAACGGGTTATCTGAATGAACATGACATGATCCATGAACATTACAATGAATATATTCGTGTCATGATCGAAAATGGACTTGAAGAAGAGATCAAGCCTCAGAATTTTGGTGGGGAGGAATACGAATGGTAAAGCTACTGAAAACCATCGTTTTTAAATCCTATGTTATTTTTCTTATGGCCTTTACCGTCTGGTATGGGTACTTTATGTATCCACTAGTATTTGGTTTTGAAGGTAAACACGGGGCTGAGCTGTCGCTGAAAGAACTTGGCCATGCGGGTACCGAAGAAGAAGCGCTGTTTGTAAAACTTATTGCAGGGCAGGGTGAAACCCAAAAAACAGATCTTGGCTATCGTGTAATAGAGCAACCCTATATTGAAGGACGTTTCCACCATATTGGTTTTGAAGTAGAAAAGGATTCGGCTAGCATCTGTGTTCGTTGTCACGGTAATGTACCGCATGACAAATCAAAGGAACTCAGGAGCTTCTTGAATATGCATGCTTTTTATTCAGCCTGTGAGACTTGTCATATACGACCAGTCGATAATGAGCCTGAATGGGAATTTCGCTGGTACAGCAAAAAAGATGGCCAACTGGTGAGCAATCCAAAAGTCTTACTGGATATCGAAAACATGTATGCACACCCCGAGGAATCTTTTTATCCCACCTATGGTAACTATGGTGCCAAAATTGCTCCCGGCACTATTATCAACAATGCGTTCACTCTATTGAAGACTGATAAGGATAGGGCTTTTGTTGAACGTTATATTGCTGAAACCAATCAGTTAAGCCAGCAACAAAAATCACAAATGGAAAAAGTCGTTCACAAGGGCATGAATAAGGAGCCGATTGAATGCAACTCCTGTCATCAGGAGAAAAAACCCTATATTCCCTTTGATAAGCTTGGCTATCCACCACGTAGGACAGCTGAACTGACAAATACATCTGTCGTAGGTATGATCGATAAATACAAGGAGTTCTATATTCCTGATTTCCTTACATCGGGAGATTAGTTTAGCTCTATATAATATGTTTACATGCATATCCCATGAATAAATATGCTTTGTTAATAGCACTCGCGCTTTGCTACAGCATCAGCCATGCTGGCAACTGGGAGCTTATCCCTTCCAAAGATGCTTACTGGATTAAAACACACAACCCGCAACAGCATGATTTATTGCTTGCGTATAATCAGAAGCAGCCGCAATTTCTATTAATACTGGCGACTAATAGTCCGCCACCGGATAAGCCGATGCGTGTACAGATACAGATTGATGACGGCCGCAAAGAAAATGCTCAGCTTATTTTTCTTAAACGACAAAAGGGTAAAATTATTTTTCGCCTGAAAGTGCCTGAAATTGATAAGCAAACATATATTGATCGCATGATTACCGGATTTAAATTTACTATTTATCCTGAAGCAGAAACGATCGATGCTATTTCTTTTTCACTACAGGGTTTTACGCTTAATCTCAATGAGCTCATGATTGCCAATGATATTGGCCAGCTTGATCCTCAATGGCTACTGAAAAACAATAAAACCAGGGAGCTGTTCTGCTACCTAAGTAGCGATCTAACAATACAGGCCATACGCCATCGACGCAGAGGGATATCGCTTTCTGAGGCAGTACAAAGCATTTCTGCTACAGGTGTCCCACTAGTTGATCACGAGAGAGAGAGCATTATCAAACGGGTTTATAATATCCAGCGCAATCAGTTAACTGATAAGCCCGAGCATCATAAATATAGAAACTTTAGAACATGTATGTCACAAAATTAAATGGCACAGTAATACCTTATTTTAAATGACAAAAAGGACAAATATTTTTTGCACGTAAACGTTTTTTTGTATCCACACCCGTTGCATCTGCCGCATTATTTATCACGCCCTTCTCATGAGGATTATGGCAGGTTGCACAGTATACCCTGCCTGTTCCCGGTTCCAGGGGTAATAAAATATTATGTTCCTCTGATTGTTGTAAAAACCTTTCCAATATATCCTGTGGTAGTTTTTTAAGGTGATTGGGGCCTTTCTTACTAGAAAAAAATGTGAACGAACCACCGGGATGCGGTATCCAACGATGACAGCCCCAACATAGGCTTTCCAAATTTTCTTTGGCATGAAATTCAACTGGATCAATTGGTTTTTGCTGTTTTAATTGATCGATTGAACCTGCATGACATATTCGGCAGGTATTATCTCTGATGTTGCCTGCATCATCGATCTGATCATGTGGGTTGAGTGTTTGATAGTCTGTCGCATCGTGGCAGAAATAACATTGCTCACTTCGAGTTTTAAAGGGGCTACCACGAAAAAATTTTGGATTCCTTATTTGTTTCTTTTTGTATTTGGGCAAGCATTGTAGCTTCATCTCATGGCATGTAAAACAGCTTACCTTACCACCGGATTTTTTTATTGAAGCCTTAAAGTTGGGGTTCATTTTTGCTGCCATGGCTTTATCAGGGGTGACATTGACAGGATGAATATAACTGTGATCAAAACGGGCATCATGACAATTCTGACAAATGGCTTCATCCATTTTTTTTGGCAGTTTTTTTAATGTTTTTTTAATATTTTTTGTATGGCATGCGAGACAGGCATTTTCTTGCCAGTGTGGATTAGGGATTTTATCCGCTGTTAACAATCCCTGTTTCAGCATTTGTGGAATCTTGTGGGTATTTTTCCAGTCAAATGCAGCTTGTGGTATCTTATCGACTGCTGCAATGCTGTACGTGCTAGCAGGTAACAGGAATACTGCTAACAATAATAAGCTCAATTTTTTCGTATATAGCATAGCTAGATTGCTGGGCAGGTAGCGCCACTAGAGTTAGACCCACCAGGGCCACCAGCAAGGCAGGGGCCGCAGACTGTGCCAGCACTACGATCATAGTCGCAGGGTGTACTTAAGTTGGCTTGACCTCTTGCGCCTGCACCTGCACCTGCACCTGTGACATGAAAATTATAACGTTGGAAAGACTCATAGCCTGCAACACTGTCATTGTTCAGAATATTGTTACGGTCATGGCATTTGTAACATATGGCGTATTGTGTCGCGCTTTCTGTAGTTGAATCTATGGTGTTGTAATTACGTTCCAGTAATCGACTATTAGCTGAACCATGTGGGCCACTGGAGCCTGTTCCAGCTGCACCATTATTGGGGTTCTGATTATTGTTATGACAATCCAGACAGCTGATCTTTCCGCCGTGATCTACTGTTCCACCCAGCGTTAATGGTATAGATCCAGTAATCAGACTGGGAACCGTTGTGGCACCACCAATAAGCACTGTAGCCACTGGATGATAGGAAAAGCTGTTAGCTGAATTGTATTCCAGTCGTGTATTGGTCTGAACGAACATTCTTTGGGTTATCCTCGTAATTAATTTTTGGTTAATATTTATTGCAACTAATTATGTATTATCATTACCATTATTAACCACACATTATTTATTGTTTATACCTCTATATGTATACATTAAGTAATATATGATTTCAAACGTTAGCGACTAAAAGTTGATCCTGGTCGACTAATCTATAAATAATTACCTAAAAGAAATATTTGTTATTACAAGAATGTAAATTCTTACAGTGTCTTTTGGTTCAGTTCTCCACGACCTGCTGACAATTAACTGGTTTGATAAGATCCAAGTTCAATTCCTTTTGAGCTCAAAGATAGCTATATATGTCAGGCGACTATTTTTTTACAGGCTTTTACGTATGCATTGCATGAGTCAGCGCAGGCCTTGCAAGCGGCGTGTTTCTTTTCATGTTTACGACATTCCTTTTCACACTCTTCGCAAACCGAGATACAAACTTTGGCCAGGGCGGGTAAGTGTGAAGATTGATAAGAAGCCATTTGTGATAGTGCGGTACACATAGCTAAAGACTCAGTCAAAATATCCATGCAATCAGCAATAGAGGTGTCACCACTTTTTACCAGTTCAATACAATGATCATTACAGGCCTGGCCTGTTTTGATGCAATCTAAAGCGGCATCAATAATCTCGGTATTGCTGTTTTTCATATGTTGATGTGCACTGTGATCATGCTCTGTAGCAGAAAAGACAGAGCTAGTTGCAAGTGTGCTGGCTACAGCAGCTGCGCCCAGCAATATATCTCTACGACTCTTGTTGTCAATTAATGTGGATGTTTCGTCTGTTTTCATTTTTAAGTCTCCTGATGTTATGTTTCTAAGTGGTAAGAATAGATCAAATATATAAATTACGAGATGGTCTGAAATAAATAAGTAATATTTTTAACGGTAAAAGATTTTTACTGATCCAGAAGCTCCAGTTTTCTGTATAAGGTTCGTTCACTCACGCCCAGTTTTTTAGCCAGCTCTATTTTATTATCGACACGATGCATAGCCCATTCTAAATAACGTTTTTCCAGTTCTTTTAAGCTGATCAAATCAGAAAAACAGGCTTTATCTTTATTATCGATTTCAGTAATGCATTCTTCGGGTAGATGTTGGGTTTCTATAACATCGGTATCGGCCATCAATGTTGCTCGCTGCACAATATTACTCAGTTCGCGAATATTTCCTGGGAAAGCGTATTGCTGTAATTGCTGTAAGGCATCATCTGACATGGCTATTTCATCTTCAGGATAAAATCGTTTTAACATAGATTCAACCAATAAAGGAACGTCTTCAGTTCTCTCTCTTAATGCTGGCAGGTGTAATGGAAAAGCACTAATACGGTAATATAAATCTTTCCTAAATTTACCGTCATCAACCATTGAGCGCAGGTTTCTATGCGTTGCTGAGATCAGGCGAAAGTCAGCCTTTAAAGACTCAACACCACCCACTCGTCTGAATGTTCCCGTTTCTATCAGGCGTAGTAGCTTAGTTTGCAGGTTCAGTGGAATGTCACCGGTTTCATCTAAAAATAGGGTGCCACCACTGGCGGCTTCTACCAGGCCAATTTTTCGTGATTGCGCACCAGTAAAAGCGCCTTTTTCATGGCCAAATAATTCACTTTCAAATAATGATTCTGCAAAGCCAGAGCAATCTACGGGCACAAAGGGGCCTTTGGCTCGTCGACTAGCTTTATGAATGGCCTCTGCGACCAATTCCTTACCAGTACCCGATTCACCCTGCAACAAAACGCTGACATCGCTACAGGAGACCCGTTGTACCATTTCAATAACGGTATTAAAGGCAATAGAACGTCCGACCAGGCCTTCAGCCTGTGGTTTGGTGCTGGCGCATTTAACCGAAGCCATAGTTTCCAGAAAGTAGGCAATCTCACCCTGTTCGTCATGGATAGGGCTCAGTTGAACATCGACATGTTCTTCGCCAAATTCAGTATGGTGTACATGTAAAGAGCGTTGCGCCGAGTTGCTTTCGAGGCAGAGCTTTAATGGGCAGGTTTCGCCAGCCAGATCACAGGGTTTTTTATAATGATGTGATATCTCATAACAATGACTCTTGCCGTCGACTTTAAAGCCGTACTGCTTTTGATACGCCTCATTGGCGGCAACGATGACGTAGTCCCTGTCTATCAATACCGTGGGATTGGTGTAGCTATTAAGCATTCCATCGAGAAACTGGGCATCACCGATGCGTTTTTTTGAGATTTTATTCGAGTTCATTGTCTGTTGATCCTACGTTTATTCTTTGAACAGTATGCCATATATGGCAAGACAGTATGAGATGTCTGTCAGAAATGACATGATTTACCTGTATTTTTTGTAGAGGATATGCATAATAAATGGACAAATGATGGTAACTGTTTGTTTTTATGGAGTTCTTTAAGGTATGGCATAAACCTTGCATTATGAACGTATGCAAACAACACAAACGAGGAAAAAAACATGGCACATATCGTCATATTAGGTGCAGGTGTAGGGGGGTTGCCCTGTGCTTATGAAATGAAAGAAACTCTGAATAAAAAAGACCATCAGGTTACCGTTATTAATGAACGTGATCATTTCCAGTTCACGCCGTCAAATCCATGGGTGGCTGTTGGTTCGCGCACTCAAAAAGATATATCGGTGCCGCTGGCACCAGTGCTGAAAAAAAAGAAGATTAACTTTATTCAGGATCGCGTCATCAAAATTGATGCTGAAAATAACAGGCTTGAATTAAAAGATGGTGATGCGGTGACATACGATTATCTTGTTATCACCACCGGCCCAAGGCTCGCTTTTGAAGAAGTACCAGGCTCAGGCCCCGAGGGTTACACATCATCAATTTGCACCACTGAACATTCAGTGACGGCTTTAGATGAGTACCACAAGCTGTTAGAAAATCCCGGCCCCGTTGTTATCGGTGCCATGCCTTTTGCCAGTTGCTTTGGTCCTGCCTATGAGTTTGTATTTATTCTTGATTACTTTTTGCGGACAAAGAAAATGCGCAATAAAGTACCTATGACATTTGTAACCTCTGAGCCTTATATTGGGCATCTTGGTCTAGGTGGTGTGGGTGATTCCAGAGGCATGCTGGAAAGTGACTTGCGTAATCACAACATCAAGTTCATCACTAATGCAAAAACCACAAAAGTTGAAGATGGCATGATGTTTGTCGATGAAATGGATGATAACGGCAATGTTAAAAAACAACATGAGCTACCATTTAACTATTCAATGATGTTGCCCGCATTTAAAGGTATTGATGCTGTCGCAGAAGTTGAAGGCTTATGTAATCCTCGAGGCTTTGTCTTAATCGATGAATACCAGCGTAATCCAAAATATAAGAATATTTATTCTGCGGGTGTCTGCGTGGCTATTCCACCCGTTGAAGCCACACCGGTACCCACTGGTGCACCTAAAACAGGTTATATGATTGAAACCATGGCAACCGCCATTGTGCATAACATTGCGCATGAGCTAGCCGGAGAAGAACCTGAAACCTGTGGTACATGGAATGCCATCTGTCTGGCAGACATGGGCGATACCGGCGCAGCGTTTGT
>JBEQLM010000400.1:0-507 GCA_040325975.1 Gammaproteobacteria bacterium
CAGGCGCCATGAGCATGATCGGCGCCACACTCACGCTACCGGGTATGGCAGGTATCGTGCTGACTATCGGTATGGCGGTGGATGCCAACGTACTGATCTTTGAACGAATACGTGAAGAGATCAGGCTGGGCAAAACCCGGCTCGCAGCCATTGATGGCGGCTATGACAAAGCACTCTCCACCATCGTGGATGCCAACATCACCACGCTGATTGCTGCCATCGTTCTCTTCCAGTTTGGTAGCGGCCCGGTAAAAGGTTTCGCCGTGACCCTCTCTGTCGGTATTCTCGCTTCCATGTTCACTGCGATCATGGTCACCCGTGCCATTGTTGCCTTCACCGTTCAGAAGGGCAGCAAAGATAAAGAACTGAGCATTTAAGGCTCCTGAAAAAAGAGCCCAAGGAAATATATTATGCAACTTATTAGTCCTGATCTTCACGTTGATTTTCTTGGCAAGCGCAAGCTCGCCATGATCTTCTCAATCACCCTGATCATCCTTTCTCTCGGCC
>JBEQLM010000401.1:0-506 GCA_040325975.1 Gammaproteobacteria bacterium
GCTGTTAAGTAATAATTAAATGAGCGGCTTTTGCCGCTCATGTTTTTTTTGAACAGGGGCTGTTATTAGGCCCTTGTTTTTATTGGGCGCTTAGCTCAGTTGGTAGAGCACCGCCCTTACAAGGCGGTGGCCGCAGGTTCGAGTCCTGCAGCGCCCACCATTTTTTATTACTACCTGGAGCGGTAGTTCAGCTGGTTAGAATGCCGGCCTGTCACGCCGGAGGTCGCGGGTTCGAGTCCCGTCCGCTCCGCCAATATATAAAAAAGAGGGTTGCAGGCACTTTGTGTCTGCAACCCTCTTTTTTTTTGCTTTTAGCTCATCTTCTGCTTGAATTTCTCATTAATCTGATACACAAAGGCCAGTACTTCGGCAACGGTCTGGTAAAGTTCCGTCGGGATTTCCTCACCTATCGGAACCTTTGACAGGAGTTCGACAAGATTGGCATCCTCCTGGATGTGAATTCCTGCTTCTCTGGCTGTAGCGATGATTTTTTCTGCAATTATACC
>JBEQLM010000402.1:0-506 GCA_040325975.1 Gammaproteobacteria bacterium
GACCATTGGCTTCATCTTGTGTTTTATATGCATCCCGGACAAATCCAAGAATTTTTTCTGTAAAAGATTCCTGTTTCAAGCCGACCAATTCGTCTTCTGGCCAGTCAGGCACATGATGGAAAAGCTCGCCCATACGGGTTTTAAATCCATCCCAATCCCACTCCGCAGAATCAAGTCGATCCTGATAGAATTCTCCAGCAACATCATCCACAAGATCGTCGATCATATCCTGGACGACCTCACTCACATCTGATTTATCAAGGACATCCCAGCGCTGCTGGTAGATGACCTCTCTCTGCTTGTTCATGACATCATCGTACTCAAGCAGGTGCTTCCGAATATCAAAGTTATGGCCTTCAACCTTTCGCTGCGCATTTTCAATAGCTCGGGATATCATGTTATGCTCGATAGGTTCATCTTCCTCCATGCCAAGCTTATCCATGATGCCGGTAATACGCCCTGAGCCGAAGATCCTTAAAAGATCATCTTCAAGAGATAGGAAGAAT
>JBEQLM010000403.1:0-506 GCA_040325975.1 Gammaproteobacteria bacterium
GCTTTTCGCTGACCTCAAGCCCCTGGCTCTCCTCATCAAAAACGAGCATCCGCTCATTGATAAGGTCAATAACTCCGGTAAAACATTCCTCGCTACCAACAGGTAACTGCAGTGGCAGAGGATTAGCGCCAAGACGATCACCGATCATCTCAACGCAGCGCTCAAAAGAGGCGCCAACCCGATCCATCTTATTAACAAATGCGATCCGGGGTATTGCATATTTATCGGCTTGTCGCCAAACCGTTTCAGACTGCGGCTCAACACCGGCTACAGAATCAAACACGGCAACAGCGCCATCAAGTACGCGCAGGCTGCGTTCTACTTCAATGGTGAAGTCAACGTGGCCTGGTGTGTCGATAATATTAATAAGATGATTATCCCAGGTGCAGGTTGTTGCTGCGGATGTGATGGTAATACCACGCTCCTGCTCCTGCTCCATCCAGTCCATGGTAGCAGCTCCATCATGCACCTCACCAATTTTGTGAGAAACACCAGTATAATACAAG
>JBEQLM010000404.1:0-503 GCA_040325975.1 Gammaproteobacteria bacterium
TAATAATCGGCCGGTCGACTCTTCGCTTTCGTAACCACTTAACAGATTGCCACAAAACATAAATGTAGGCACACTGCGTGCATCACTGCCAAACGTCTCGGCCATACTGATGTATGTCTGTATATTTTCTGGATGATCAACCAATTCCAGCGAATGTAATTTTAACCACGGATAATCTTGCTCTAACTTGATGATATCTGGTCGAGCTTTAAGGCAATGCGGGCATTTTTTTGACCAGAAAAAATATAGATGAATGACGGTTTGACCATTCGCATCCTTGCCATACCAGACAGGTTGATCTGATATTAAGGCATTTGCTACGGGTGAAACCAGCAAAACAAGTAGAAGTAAAAAATAACGTCCAGATTGTGCGAATCTGAACATTATATCTATTGGTCTATTGCTGAATAAAAAAGTGACATAGTGTTTTATGCTAGCAAATCCTGACGAGTAACTCAAAATAATAATTTACCGCCCTGTTTTTTTCGCTTATATAATAAAGC
>JBEQLM010000405.1:0-503 GCA_040325975.1 Gammaproteobacteria bacterium
GGACTTCAAAGACATGGAAGTTGTAGGAATCAACGACCTTCTGGACGTGGATTACCTCGAATACATGCTCAAGTATGACTCAGTACATGGTCGTTTCGACGGCGATGTTGCTATTAAAGGCAACAACCTGGTTGTAGATGGCAAAACCATCCGCCTGACTGCAGAGCGTAACCCTGCTGACCTGAAATGGGACGAAGTTGGCGCAGACATCATTGTTGACTGCACCGGTTTCTTCCTGACCACTGAAAGCTGCCAGGCTCACATCGATGCTGGTGCTAAGAAGGTTGTTCAGTCTGCCCCTGCCAAGGACACTGAAACTCCAATGTTCGTATATGGTGTTAACCATAACGAGTATGCTGGTCAGGCAATCGTTTCTGCTGCTTCATGCACCACCAACTGCCTGGCTCCAATGGCTAAGGTTATCAACGACAACTTCGGTATCAAACGTGGCCTGATGACTACTGTTCATGCTGCAACTGCTACTCAGAAGACTGTTGATGGCC
>JBEQLM010000406.1:0-502 GCA_040325975.1 Gammaproteobacteria bacterium
ACCGACAACCGGATTCCTCGATCCGAACGCCTTCTGCTAGCCTGACGGCAATTGAGCGGGGGGTCTAACAGGGATTTGCGTTCGCTCGATCTCTTTATCCGCGAAGTGCGGAAGGCTCGGGTCTTTCGAGCGCGATCGATAACATCGAACGTGGAGAGAATCTCATGACCTGGATCGTCATCGGCGTGATCGTCCTGGTACTCGGCGCCACGGTGATGGGCATCTACAACAAGCTCGTCGCGCTCAAGAATCGCTACCAGAACGCCTTTGCACAAATCGAAGTCCAGCTCAAACGCCGCTACGACCTGATCCCCAATCTGGTGGAAACCGTCAAGGGATACATGGCGCACGAGCGCGAAACACTCGAGGCAGTCATCCAGGCGCGCAATCAGGCGGTTTCCGGTCTGCAAAGGGCCGCCAGCGACCCGGGCGATCCGAATGCCATCAAGAATCTCGCGAGCGCAGAAGGCGTACTGGGTGGAGCGTTGGGGCGCCTGATGGC
>JBEQLM010000040.1:0-10552 GCA_040325975.1 Gammaproteobacteria bacterium
GCTCATGGCGTTTGGCCTCGAATTTTTCTGGCGTGTCGATGCTGCCTTTTATCCAGTGGTACAGCTCTTTTGAGGCGTGAATCTTACGGATAACTTTAGGCAGCCATTCTCTCGGTACGTGGCAGTCAGAACAGGTAGCAGACACACCGGAGCGATTGGTGAAATGCACCGAGTGTTTATATTCCTGGTAAACCGTCGATTCCATCTCATGGCAGGAAATACAAAAAGGTAAAGTATTAGTAGCTTCCATGGCAGTGTTAAAACCGCCCCACATAACAATACCAGCAATAAAAAAGAACACCATCGCCAGTAATGATGTATTTTTACGTATTCCTATTTTAGATAATATTTTTCGCATCATTAATATACATCATCCACATTAATCATCTTGCCACCGTCTCATCGAATTATTGCAGCTATCTCATCGGCCAGCACACCCGCTGATATTCCGTTAGCAAATTTAGTAATAAAGCGCCCGTCAGGTGCCATCAGATACAAACTGGCAGTGTGATCCATGTCATACAATAACGAATCCTGTTCATTTTCGTTCTCTACTTTCTGGTATTTAGCCTTAAATTGATCAACGACACGCTTAATCATTGACTCAGTTCCTGTTAGTCCCACAATCCTTTTATCAAAATATTGTACATAATCGTTTAGAACCTTTGCGGTGTCTCTTTGCGGATCTACCGTTATAAAGTATGGAACAATTTTATCGGCCTGTACTTCAAGACGCTTTAGCGCCTGTGTTATTACATTTAAACTGGTGGGACATACATCCGGGCAATGGGTGTAACCAAAAAAGATCAGGGCATATTTTCCCTGCATTTCCTGTTCGGTAAAAATTGCACCGTTGTGATCGGTTAGAATAAATCGCCCTCTAAGCCCATCCGGCATGTTGTCCAGCTCATTGGCCGCTGCTAATCTTGCTGTTGCCGCATCATCCATATCTGCATTCAAGCACTGTTTGATAATATCCGTATTATATTGCATCATTTTCAGGTACAAATCGGCACCTGCTGAAAAATTACTACCTAGCACATCCAGTTTACCGATGTTTATCTGCTGATCGTTTACTACCAGTGCCAGACTCCCGGCGTGCATACTTACATCTAGAAACAGGCAGGCAGCTTCTTTTTGCTGAATATGTTTTCTAACTTTCAACATATTGACGGCTTTTTCTCGCTCCCACGGTGTCCCTGCTACTCTGTCGAGAATATTCAATGCGTAAGCTTGCTCAAAATATTGCAGGGTATCAAAATACGTTACTCCCATGCCGGCCTTAAGGCCACGATAGCCATATTCGTATTCTTTATCTATACGACGAAGTGGCACCAGCATTTCCCGGCGGTTACGTTCATAAATATGTGATCTGGCGGGATCTATATGGATAAGCAATTCAGTCAATTCATCCACAAGTATTATGATATTACGATCATCCATCCAGAAGAACGGGTCACGTAGCGATGGTTCTGATCGTGATGGGAGAATTTTTAAACGGGGATTTGCCAGTAGTTCAACAACGGTGGTTGATGAAGGTAATAATGCGATAACCGGTTCCAGTTTTTTTTCTAATTCAGCACCTACCCAGATAACCAGTTTGGCATTTTTTAATTGCCTCGTTTCTGTTGCTGTTACAGTAAAGTCATATGGCGTTTGTGAACCTTTGATTAATAACTCCGGTGTGCCGATATCCTTCATTAAACCAGTAACAATCGAATGTATTGGTTTTATGCTAACAACGATTTCAGATGGATTGCTGCTTGCCGAGGAAACAGAACTGACGACCAGTAATAAAAATGCAACGAGTAATTTCATGTGGCTGCACCCTTATAACAGTACCCATAATGACCAAGTTCCGGGATGCTCATTTCTTAAATTCAGATTCCAGGATAATAATCGCAGCATTCACCTGCTGCATAAATTCAACAGCGGACGGGCAACTGGCATTTGTAGTCATGAATGACATAAAAGAATCGTTAGTTTTATTCTCAAACCATTCTCCAAGTGCACGTTGTTTTGGCAGGTTTAATACCAGTGCCTGTTTGATTTGCTGCATCTGGGTCGTATAACTGCATTGCAAAGCCACACCATTTAGCCTGCCTAGCTCAGCAATTGAATTTAACTGTGAATCGGTTGCTGCCTGCGAAGCAAAAACGCTAGATGAGATTGATATTAAAATAGTAAGAGGTAAAAGTATTAATATTTTGTAATTCATAATTGATAGTCACTTCGTGTTTATTGTTAGGGTAAATCGCTTCTCTTAAAAAAGAAATAACCAAGGCCGGCACACAGAGTTCCAAAGACCATGGGATAGATGATCGCGTAAGCGATATAACCTGCCTGAGAAAAATTATCCAGAATGACATAGGCTGTCGGTCCCAGTAATACCAGTTGCGGATCAAACAACATCATGGTTGCCGTACGAAAGACCTGCATCGGATTTGCCAGAGCAATGGTGACTGCAGTTTCTGGTGGTAAATGTTCCTGAATCATGATGCCAAGTAAAATCAGATCAAGAAACAATAACAGTATTAACCAGATAGTAAATGCGGCGCCCTGAGCCACATCAGATGACCTGGCCAGAGTCGAAATAAGCATACCGATTCCGAGAAAACACCAGGCTAATGCCATTAACAGGCCAGTATAGAAAATAAACAAATCCCAGGGAATTTCAGAACCTTTTATTACACCCCATATGACTGCACCCAGCATGGCGACAAATACGGGTAAAAATACGACAATAAAACGCCCGAAAAATCTGCCCCAAAACCAGGCGGCTAAAGATACGGGTAAAGATAACATGTACTCAAAAATACCCGCTTCCCTGTCCCCTGCAACCGAACGCACGGTCGTTATCAGCACAAATATCGGTAATATCGCCATGGAGATCTGGATGTAAGTTACCAGCAGGCGTGATAAACCGGTAAAACCCATAATTCTTGATTCTGAGAGACCAAAAGCAAACAGGATGACTACAATACCGCCAAATACCATTGAATACACCATAAACCAGCGCGCACGTAATGATTCAATGATATCGCTATAGGCGGTTAACCAGAGATGATTCATTGTTTAGCTGACTCCCGAGTCATACCCTGTTGTTTTAAATCCTGTTGCTGACTGTGTTGCATGGGCATGGACATGTGCTGATGTTGCATACCATGGACGTTGAATTTATTTTCAACTTCTTCAATATGCTGTTTGGCCTCGGCAAAATTTAAGCCATCTGGCTCAGCTTCTGCTTGTGCGCCCAGATCATATCCCATGGGTGAATTATTTTTGCGTATATAAGTGGCTTTTCTAGCATCTATCCACTCACCATTGCGGTGATCAGTCACCCATATTTGTGTTTCAGGGTCATTCTTCCATTGTTGATCTTTTAACCATAAAGTGGCACAGCCGATGTCATCAAATTTCACGACCATGGATCTTTTCGCTTCAGGAAAATAACGTATCTGCGCAGCAAAGTACCGATCACTTAACATCATGCGACAACGCTCACAGTTATTTTGATCCCATCTTACTTCCACTGGACCGGTTTCGTGTTCTCCGGTACAGGCGGACAAGACCAGGCTAAGCATTGTAAAAAAAATAAAATAATGACGTCTATGCAACATGGTTTATCTCGCTTTTTGTATGATCATTCACCCGGATAGTTTCAGCTTCATACATTTCAATGCCTGCTAATAATGCAGCATAACGTGACAACATACCTAAGAAACGCAACCTGTCTGGCCCTGCAATAATACCGTCCCAGTTAACATCATCCGCCTGTTGGCTAAAACCCCATTCTGTCAAAGCTTTAGCAAAAGCAGGTTCTGGTTTTATCATGCGAACTCTACAGTTTAACTGGCTGGACATATCGACCAGATCGGCGACTTCATCATCCAGTACAATTTTACCCTGATCCATTTCTACAACTCGGTTAACCAGAGAGGCAACTTCATCAAGTCGATGACTGGAAATCAACATGGCTGCAGAGTCCTGCTTTTCCGACAGTAGCTTGAACAGTATATGCCGGGCTTCAGGATCAAGATTTGCTGCCGGTTCATCCATTACCAGTAATTCACAGTCTCGTCCCAGAGCCACGGCGATCAATAGTTTCTGTTTTTGCCCACCGGATAATTTTACAAAAGGCTGGTGACTGAAATGACGCGCATCAAAGCCGAGCATATCAGCTACATTATGCATTTCTTCCGGATCGGAATTACACAGACTGGCGGCAAACTGGATTAACTGCCCCACAGGCATTCGAAGGGGCGGGGGTAATTGTGGTACGAAACCAACTTTTAATAATACCTGCTGGCGATGTTCCCTGGGATCCATGTCATCGACGGTGACTTCTCCCTTGCAATTGTATTCACCTAACAGGCATCTTATCAACGTGGTTTTACCGGCACCATTAGAGCCTACCAGCGCGACACGTTGTCCACGCTCAATTTTCAGGTTGATACCTTTAAGCACAGCATTGCGCCGAAAGCTTTTTTCTACATTGGAGAAATTAATCATTATCAGATCCGGAATTACGACACAAAAAATTAAAGGCCACAAAAATCAAAGAAACTTATCCAGCCCTTTGATTTTAAAATTTAACGAATCTGTCGGGCAAATATCCACGCACATTCCGCAACGGGTACAGTCAGCAATGACATCCTGATCCAGCGTGTGAGCGCGCCCTCTGATCGTCAGATCAAGCACATGCGGAACCAGGCAGGCTTTTCGGCAATCACCTTCGTGATGACAAGCTTCGGCATTATATACAATACGTATCGGCGACAGTGTGCCCACCGCAGCGTAGGTAACACCGATAGGGCAAACATAACGGCACCATGCCCGGCGCGAATAAAATACTTCAAATAACAATAATGCGCCTACCCACAACAGGGCGACACCCGGTCCATAAATTATGGCACGACTAACTATGCCTGTCGGAGAGATGGTCTCAAAAACTGTATAACCGGAAAGCAAAGCCAGCAGGGCAAAAATCACATAAAACACGCTGCGGGTTTTACGATGAAAGGTGTGGTTTTTTATTATTTTTTTCTTTACTAACCAAAGGTGCAGAAACTCAGCCCATTCAGATAATAAATGATATGGGCATACCCAGGAGCAAAATGTTCTGCCACCCAGTAACAACCACATTATAAAGACGGTAGTGGTACCGATGACCAGGTTTAGTACAACATGTTTATAGGCCAACATGACCTGTAGCGCAGAATTCAGATCTGCCATATGAAAGCCGACAAAACGTGATGCCGTCATAGCACCTTCAAGCAGCTGTACATCATATTTATAAGACACCAGAAACAGTACGTTCACCAGGATCAATGTAAGCCAGCGGCGTCTTTGCCACTTTCTGAAAAAATGGCTATGGTGCTCTAAGTGTGCTGCCTCAAGATCTGCTTTACTAAGATTACCTACCTTGTCCTTGTAGATTTTTTTTAGTTCATCAGACTGATTTTCTTTATCCGGACGGGTCGGATTATTGCCGTATACCTGGGAAAAAGATTCTATAATATATTTCATATCAGCTACCTAACATACCCTTGCTACTACACCCCATTACTATGCCCAGTTAGTAATTTTATCAATATCAACGACTATCGAAGGACTGTCTTCAACCGGGCATATCATTTCACAGACACCACAGCCAACACATCCGTCCAGTATCACCGGCAACATCCTCTTCAGGCCATCGTCAGATTCAATTACCTGCAATTCGATTGCATGTTTTGGTGGACATTCGTTACCAAATTGTTCTGCTACCCGCTCTATTTTTCCGGTTAGTTTTCCAGCTTCTATAGCGGCAGCACGTTCTTTCTCCTGAGCAGCACACTGGCTTATGCGTATCTCGATAGGGCACTGGCGCACGCATAGATCACACAGTTCCAGGTCATAGGGGTGATCGGCAACAGGAATCGGTGCCCAGCGATCAATTTCATCGTACCTCAGCAAACCTTTAAAGTCCGGGCCTCTAACCTGTCCCTTAAAGCCCTGCCCTCTGGCTGCAAGACAGGTTTTCGGGTTATCCATGCGGGCGAAACCCATGCGCGTATCAGCCGGGTAATCGAGGTCGTGTGTTAATGCACCCGTTGGGCACGCCAACACACATTGCAGTCCGTCACAGGAGAAATCACAGGCTTGTTCGCGTGCATCAATATAGGGTACGCCAATACCGACACCTTCATCCAGATCAGCTAGTTTTATCGCATTGACCGGGCATACCTGCACACATTGGCCACATTTTATACAGGCAGCAAAAAACTTCTGTTCATCGAGTGGGGTTTTCAATGCACCTGGTGGCCGTAATCTGGCGGAACGCCCTTGAACGACTGGCAGGAGACCCGCCAGGGATAATGATACAAATCCAACGGTCAATAGTGATGAACGAAGAAATTCGCGCCTTTGGCTCTGGCGTTTTTTCAGGCTTAACACCGTCTTTTTCTTAGCCGGCTCGTTCTTTTTCGTAACAGTTTTATTCGAGTCACTCATATAACATACCTCATAACTCAACCATGGCATTGAGTGCTGGAGTGGCTCCGAATGCTGGACTGGCCCCAGGTTCTGGACTGTCCATATATTCTGGTGCTGCCATCAGAGGCGATTTATCTCTTACCAACATATCAGGTGTACTGAAAGGCGCCAGACGTTCGAGAAAATCCAGCACAGCCATCACCGGTGTTCCCTGCAAAAACCTGGCAACAGGTACATCCATCCATATTCTGTCAGCATAACTGTATAACTCGTATGGTTTGTCTCCAACACCATCACCATCCAGATCAAAACCTTCGTAGTCATCCCAATAATTTCCCTGCCAAATATTTCTATTGGCGGTATCCCCACCTGCTACAGATATCTGGGTCTGGTTTCCTTTGAAGGCATTATTTTTAAAAATATTCCCTTTCCAGTCATTTAGAAAGTTAATCGCAATATTGGTAAAGGCGATGACATTATCGTGTATACGATTAGTTGCATCAGGATCATAGGGGGAAACATCTATATATAAACCGGTGGCACAATAAAGAATTTTATTATTTGAGATTTCGACATCGGAGGTTTCTTTAAAACCTATACCCATGCCGGTAGGGCCATTCGAATGAGTGATGTAATTATTGCGTACCACTACGCTATCACTATACATCAGAAAAATACCAACGGAATTGTGTTCATAATGATTGGAATCAACATCATTAAAACGTGAATACATAAAATGTAAGGAGTATCGACCATGACGCGAGTCATTCCTGGCAATAGTATTATTCGCCGAATACCAGACGACCATATCACGGCTATCACGAATTATGTTATCGGTAATCTTGTTGTAAAAACTATACCAGAGACGTACAGAGTCACCCCTGACCCCTAATTCTACCGGTTTTGATGAGATGTGATTGCGACGTACGATATTGTGCTCTGATTGCTGCAAGTCTATGCCGAACAGGCAGTTATCTATCACATTATCCTTGATGACATTAAAATTACCACGTACCTGAACAGCTGAATCAATATCATTATGAGAGCTTCCAGAATTGGTCAGGTGCAAATTCTTTATAACCGCACCATCAGCATCGATATAGATAACAGAACCTTTGCCACCCGCATCGATGGTTACCTCGCCCCTGCCATCAATAGTGATAGGATAATCAAGAGTAACCGGACCGGAATAAATGCCCGGAGGCGGTACTAAAGTACCGTTTGGCTCTGTCGCATCAACCAAAGCCTGAAATGACGGATAGTCAGTTGCATATACATTATGGCTAACAAGCAAAAGGATCCAGCATCGTATTAATATCCCTAATGCTCCAACAACATTCATCACTGATTTTTAAATTGTTTACGACGTATCAATGCAGCGGCTGCCAGTACGAAGAATACCAACATCATCAGGCCAAAGCCGGTATCCGGATATGAGTGCGTAGCAAACTGCGCTACCTTGCCATCACCAAAGACCGTCGGCATAAATGGTTTTACTGAAAATGCCCCCATGTCATTCAAGGTATGCCCATACCACCACAGCCATGATGAGTAATCGATGATAAAGAACACTGGCAGTGCCATCGGGACTAACACCAACAACCAATACAATAAGCCACCATTTTTACGCGCACCGAAAACCAATAACACCATAGCACCTAGCAAGCCCCAGAATGCTATGTGTATTGCAATCTCCAGGGTTTTCACCATGGGTTTAATTTCTTCAGGGTTATTAAAATAACGCGCCAGACTTTTAGCATAATGCCATGACATTACCTGGAAAGAACTGCCGTTCCATTCATCATAGGTACTACCTGATTTTGCCTGATCAATATCATAGGTAATCTTTAACTGTTCGATCATGTTTTGCTTGTCGCTGATGCTTTTACTCTTTTGTTTTTCTACTTCAGACGGCAATATGACCTCAACACCAGAATCTTCCAGAGATTTTTTTAAGACGCCGGCGATGCCGCCGATGACTATTTCTGGCTCATCATTTGATGCATCTGATGATGTATCTGAGGCATCCTGATCGAGCGATGTGACTAATGCTTCGACAAGACCTTCATTTTGCAGGTGAAAACCATCATCACTAAACATCGCAAGATACATCCACACCGCTATGATGGCAAAACCAACTGTCATCAAAAGCATACGAATTTTTGGTTTGGTACACATGAAACCGACTAGCATCACCATCATGAAAACCACCAGAAACTGTCCAAAGCCTCTTTCCAGAGGTCCCCCGGCAGCAATAGGATACATGCCAACATAGTGGTTAATAGTATCCATTTCATGTACACAATCGAGAGCTTCTTCTTCCAGAATCTCAACTTTTTCCTGTAAGGTACAACCGTTGAATACACCATTGACATGGAACTCAATGCGTACACCGTCAGGAAAAGATTCTTCTGGATAATTGGGTGCCGTTAGAGAAACCCACCAGATAGAGGTATAGAAGATAACAGCCAGTAGAGCTATACCAATAAGAGATAGAATACCAACGGTTAAGGTCTGTTTGTTAAAAGACGCTGCACTCATTAATGTTACCCTGTTGAATTATGCTGAAGTGAATAAGCTGGTCATTAACGACCTAAACTAGCGGCATGACTCAGCCGCCCGTATTAGTTGTCTAAATTAGGACAACCTAAACCAGGGCCGCCTAAATTAGACGGCCCTGGTTAGTGGTTCTTGCCCATGACTCCCGTATGATACGGGAGTCATGAAGGATCAATCGAAATCAGGATTGAGCCAGTCAGCCGAAGGCGCTAGATCTTTCTTTGGCACTTTGATACGTGAAACATAGTTAATCACCATCTGCATGTCCTTATCAGAGAAGTTTTTGATCTGTTTTACCATGTCTGGGTTCGCATTACGGCGTTTACCATCCCTGATCCACTCAAACTGGCGCATCATATAAGCATAATGCTGACCCTGGATCTTGGGATAAAACTTATCATCTTTGCCTTCGCCGTTTTCACCATGACATTCTACACAGTTGTCTTTATATAACTTTTTACCCTGTGCAAACTCCGGGAAAAGTTCGTTCCATGTACCCTTACCATTATCCGGGTTCATCGGCAAGTTTGCAGTATAGGCAGTTACATCTGCGACCAGCTGTGCAGGACTGAATTCACCGTGTTTAAAACCAGATACCGCAAGGATTTGCTCATCCAGTGCAAACGGGTACATGGTCGGGTTGTCCCGGTTCTTCGCACGAATATCTGCCAATTGTTTAATCAGCACGTTTTTATGCTGCCCGGCAATCTGTGGGAAGGTACCATCCTTCCCGCCCCAGCCTTCAGTCAGGTGACAGGCAGAACAGACTTCATATATTATAATACCGCGTTCCCGGTTTGGCTTTAGCGTCATCGCTTCAGTCTTTTCACCACCGGCCTTATTCCAGTCTTTAACATCTTTTGCCTGACCAGACTCAGCCGATTGGGCGGCGTTGGCCATAAACAGACCAAGAGCCAATAAGCTGGCCTGTGATAATAATTTTAATTTCATAACTAATTCTCAGTATATCCCTGAACACAGGGGTTTATTTATTATGCATTGACGCCTGTCTATAAAAAAACCTATAGATAATTGATCACAGGCATACCGCGTCTAAAACGACAGGCCTGATTAGAGCACAAATTAACATTAGATGTGTTTGACCTTAATCAAAGGTTAAGCACAAAACAATGATTATCTAATATAGATCATTTCAAGGTTGTCAGCCAGTCAGCGATTTCACGCATTTCAGCTTCGCTCACCAGGCCCATAACGCCTTTCATAGCGGCAGTCTGTCCATTATTACGAGCGCCGGATTTGATATCTTTCATCTGGTTGAAGGCATAATCCGCACCCTGTCCAGCCAGTTTAGGGTACATTGGCATGATTGGACTCTTGGCATCTTTACCATGGCATGACCAGCATGTTTTTTTCTTGTACAGGCCTGCGCCATCGGCCAGTATAGTTGTTGACACAGACAATGACAGAGCCGCAAATGCAGCACTAACTAATAATTTTGATGCTTTCATAATTTCACCTTAATGTGTGAGGACTTATATTTTCTTAAACTAAACGG
>JBEQLM010000041.1:0-10391 GCA_040325975.1 Gammaproteobacteria bacterium
GCGAAATGGCGATTGCTTTTTCACTGTTCCCAACACGTATGGAAGCTTTGATGGCTGTGGCCGATGCCGATGAAGTCATGCCACCTAAATCCACCTGGTTTGAACCAAAATTAGCCGATGGACTGGTCTCACACGTGCTGGATTAAAATATCTTCTCAGCTAACAATGAAAAAGCCCCGCTGTTTCCAGTGGGGCTTTTTTTGTTATCTAAATAAAATGTATCTTAAAGATCAAATACAGCCTGCAGGCTCACCCAGTCGATAGAACCGCTATCCACACCATCATCAATACCGGTAAGCCCCTGATACTCAGCACGCAAGGAAAAACTCTCGGTAACATTAATCAGCAATCCACCACCGTAACTTAAACCGATACCTGATTCGCCTTCATAAAGAGAACCAAGAAATTCGACGGTGGTACTTGATAGATTTATGCCAATTTTTCCGAACAATTCAAAAGTATCGTTCATCGGTATAAATCCAAGCACATTTCCTGAAACATTAACAATATTATGTGAGTTAACATTTGAATTTACCCAGTCAAAATTACCCGCTGAAATATCAACTTCGAAAGCGTGATCATCAACACGAGAACCCAAAAACACTTTAAGCATAGGACTGTCTTCAAGCTCCTGCGTACCAAAGAAAGGCTTTAAGTCGCTCGAAGCCTCGCCTACACCAATTCCCCAATAACCCGCTGCTATAACACTGTGACTTAATAACAAAAGACCTAAACCCAGTCCGAATGCCTGTACTCGTTTCTTATTTCCCATTCTATTTCCCTGATAATAATATTGAATTAGAAGAGTAACAAAACATCCACTATTTGTCACCGATCCATCAATGCCATATTTTACTAATTCGCTTTAGCATTCTCCTTTTATATATTTACCGAAACCCAGCTATTCTGAAAAAATTTCTTTAAAGAACTTGAGGTTCTTCTGCCACGAATCGTTGTCTGCCTCGGCATTGTATTCCAGTGGCAAGCCAAATTTCTTACCGGTTTCATCTGCTGCTGGATTAGTGAAACTGTGCTTCACACCCGGATAATTTACAAATTCAAAATCAACTCCAGCATTTTTCATTTCCTCTTTTAAAGCAGTAATTTGTTCCGCTTTTACAAAAGTATCAGCCGCACCGTTAAACACTCTAATTCTTGTTTTGATATCACCTTTTTTAGCAGGATTTTTAGTCGCTATACTGCCATGGAAACTGGATACACCTTTAAGCTCAACACCCAGTCGCGCCATGTTTAAAACCACGCCGCCACCAAAGCAGTAACCCATCGCTGCCAGTTTATCGGCCTCAACATTGCTCTGCCCCTTGAGTGTATCAATCGCTGCTTCAAATCGGGCTTTGGCTAATCGCATATTACCGGCCACCGCGCTGGAGAATTTACCCGCATCATCAGGGTGAGCCGCATTTTTTCTATCACCATACATATCCACCGCAAAAGCGACATAACCTTCCTTTGCCAACATTTTGGCTTTATCGCGTGCGTGTTTATTGTGCCCCCACCATTCATGAACGATCAGTACACCGGGACGTTTTCCTTTAATGGCATCGTCATAAGCCAGCATACCTTTCATGGTGGTATCAGCTTGTTTGTAATCGATTTCTTTAGTGATGATTTCAGCGTGGGTGGTGGTGGCGATGAGTAGACTGATTAAGATGAGAGGGGTTTTTAAATTCATGAGTGTCTCCGTGTTGGTGATAGGTGACTGTGGATATTACTCTAAATATCTATTCAAGATCACACGCTAATTAACAAAAAAGCCCCGACATTTCTAACGGGGCTTTTTTATTGGCAGTTATACGATAAACATTATTGTGAAAATATCTCTTTGAAAATTCAAGATGACAATAAAAAATTAAAATCTAATCCTTAACAACAAGCCCCGAACCCTTGCTTGATTGACCGATCTTGAAATAACGCATTACATTATTTAATTTGCTAGATTTCTGATCCACTGAATCACTCGCAGCAGCCACCCTCTCAACCATTCCTGCATTCTGCTGAGTCATTTCTTCCAGCTCATTCACAACACGACTAACCTGATCGATATCATCTGCCTGATGACGACAGGTTCGTGAAATCTCGGCAATTGATGAAGCAAGCTGCTGGATATCTCCCGCCAATTCACCTAATGTTTCTGCAGCTTCCTCAACCAAATCCGAACCTTCTCTGGCATTCTCAATATTATTTCTAATCAAACTACCAATTTCCTTAGCTGCCACAGCTGCACGTTGCGCAAGGTTACGAACTTCAGTAGCAACCACTGCAAAGCCCCTACCCTTCTCACCCGCATGCGCTGCTTCAATAGAAGCATTAAGTGCCAACAGATTTGTCTGAAAAGCTATTTCATCGATGACCTGAATAATGCCGTCCATTTTTGCACTACTGCTATCAATCATGGAAACCGAACCAATAGCTTTACTTAGTGCCAGGGCTGCTCCCTTCACACCTAAGTGGGCCTTATCAGATATTTTAGTCGCGCTTTCAGAGAGATCTGCATTCTGTTTGACTGAATTTGTCATTGCACTCATGGAAGCGGATGCTTCAACCAGACTCGATGCCTCTTCATCAGTACGTTTTGCCAGTGCGGCATTACCATCGGCTGTTTGCCTGGCAAGATGATTAATTGCATCCAGACTAATTCTGGCATCACTCACCACACGCTCAACCTTATCAACAAATTGATTAAATGCTGTCGCAAGTTTTACCAGCTCATCGGTACCTCTGGTTTCCATACGCAGTGTTAAATCACCGTCACCGTCGGCAATCTCCCCCATCGCCATTGAAATTTTGACCAGAGGCTCAGTTAGTTTTTTCGAGTACCAGAACAGTCCCAATACTGCGAAGATAAGCAGGAGACCATTAAAGGTATAGGTTACTGCCACAATCCATCGCTCGTAACTATAACTTTCTGTGCGATCTCGCGCAGACACCAAAGAAGCCACAGGCTCACCTGCTACGTTGATAATAGGTTGAGTTACAATCGTATAAAATTGCTCATCAAACTGACTCATTGAAACAGAATGTTGCCCAAGTTCTGGCAGTGTCACTTGCAGTCCAGAAAACATATCAGTCTGTGTTGCATAAACTTCATTTTTATCTGCATTCACAATGAAGTTTTCAGACCTGTCATTTTCCTTGAAATCTTCTATCGCTGCCTGCATGCTTCTCATGTAGATGCCTACACCGATTTGCTTACCTTGTGAATACAGAGGAAAAGCAGCGGAAACTACCAGCACATTATCATCGTCGAGTTCTACACCAAAGCTATCCTTACCGCTCTCCAGCACTGCCATTACAGTATACTTTTGAGTCGGTCCAGAAAAGTTATTGGGTGCCGAAAATAAAACATTGCCATTCATATCGGTGAGCTGTAGCCGGGTAAGGACCTTGCTCGAACTCAGCAGCTTATAGGTTGTAATCGCATGCTCTGATATATCCGCCTTATTTCTTTTCTTGAGTGCGGACAGAGTCTCTTGGTCACGAATCAAACTTCGACTATTAGCCAGCATCTTATCAGTTTCACTGCTGATAATTTTCGACCACAATACTGTTTTGCCAGTAATCGCCTCGTCGCGGAATCTTGCTTCCACCTCTGCAATCGACATTCTGGCGTCGATGATAATAACCGCAACCACAGTCAAAATAGTGGCGGCAGCAACAAAACTGATACGTATTCCCAGAGTCATACAATATTCCCCAATATATTATTCAATTGGCGAAGCAGCTTCTTTTCACTCTGGAATCCCACCCCTGAAATAGCTAACTTTCTCAAAACCCCAATCAACAGTCAGCTTTGTAGCCTTTGCACTGCGTAAATATTTGGGATCGTTACAATAAATAACAACCTCCTGGTCAATCATTTTTTCTACTTCTATCACATGCTCCTGCAATTACAATGGCAGCCACCTAAGCTCTTCAGCCATGATCGAAAAAAGAAAACAAAGGTACAATAATTCCTGTAACCAGGTAAAAAGTGTGCCTCATAGCTGAATTCTCTAAACAGGTGAGTGCATTATTAATGACAGGCTAGCCTTATTCCACAGTAAGTATAGGCTATTTCTTGATATTTGAAAGCGAACGAAGCAATCCAATAAAAATATGCTACTAAGGATAACAAGTACCCTATGTGAGCATGAAAGCAGAAAAAACATCAAGATATAGTGATATTGACGAGATAGACAATAATTTCAGGTTTTCACCTACTCAAACTAAGATTTAAGTGTACCTGTAGAGACGTGCAAAAAAAGTCTGTAAATGATTAACCCTTGATAATCCGATACTCAGCTGATCTAGCGTGTGCGGTCAAACCCTCACCATGTGCCAGCTCCGAAGCACATTTACCCAATTCAGACGCGCCTTCAGCGGAACACCCAATCAAACTAGACCGCTTCTGAAAATCATAAACACCTAAGGGAGATGAAAAACGTGCTGTACCTGATGTGGGTAAAACATGATTCGGCCCTGCGCAATAATCACCCAATGCTTCCGCAGTGTAACGTCCCATAAAGATCGCCCCAGCATGACGAATTTTTTTCGCCCACTTTTCAGCATCTTCGATTGAGAGTTCAAGATGTTCTGGTGCGATATAGTTTGCCACGACGATGGCTTCTTCCATGCTCGACACTGAAATGAACGCAGCGCGGTTTTGTAATGAAGTTTGAATAATTTCTTTGCGCGGCATTTCCAGTAATAATTTTTCGATACTGGCTTTTACTTTGACTAAAAAACCAGCATCTGGACTGACCAGAATAGATTGCGCTTCTTCATCATGCTCTGCTTGCGAGAACAAATCCATGGCGATCCAGTCGGGATCAGTTTTGCCATCGCAGACAACTAAAATTTCAGAAGGCCCGGCAATCATATCGATACCAACAACACCGTAAACCATACGTTTTGCTGTAGCGACATAACTATTACCGGGGCCGGTAATAATATCAACTTTGGGAATAGTTTCTGTACCGTAAGCTAGTGCAGCAACGGCTTGTGCACCACCAACGGTAAAGACACGATCAACGCCTGAAATAGCGGCAGCGGCTAAAACTAAATCATTAGTTTTACCACCGGGTGTGGGTACTACCATAATCAATTCGGGGACTTCGGCGACCTTGGCGGGAATCGCATTCATCAATACTGATGAAGGATAAGCAGCTTTGCCACCAGGCACGTATAAACCTGCTCTATCCATCGGCGTAATTTTTTGACCCAAGACAGTACCATCGGCTTCGGTGTACGACCAGGATTCCATTTTCTGATGTTTGGCATAAGCACGTACGCGTGCTGCGGCTAACTCCAGTGCTTCACGTTGCTCGGGACTGATTCTCTCAAGTGCTTGCTGCAGATCTTCTTTACTCAATTCCAGTTGATCTGCTGAGGTTGCTTCAACGCGATCAAACTTTTGTGTGTATTCAAGCAAGGCGGCATCACCACGTTTTTTAACGTCAGCGAGTATGTCAGTAACAACAGCGACAACACCGCTATCGGTGGATTGTTCCCAGGCTAATACTTCATCCAGTTGTTTCCAGAAATTTTCATCACTGGTTTTAAGCTGACGGATCTCAGGCATTTTTCTCTACCGCTGTTTTTATTTTTTCAATGATGTCGCTGATTCTTGCGTGTTTCATTTTCATCGCGGCTTTATTCACTACCAGACGTGAACTAACATCGGCGATGTGATCCATGGGTTTCAGGCCATTGGCTTTTAAAGTGTTACCCGTATCGACCACGTCAACAATTAAATCAGCCAGTCCAACTATCGGCCCCAGCTCCATCGAACCATAAAGTTTGATAACTTCAACCTGCTCGCCACGGGATTCAAAAAAGCGTTTGGCTACATTGACAAATTTTGTCGCCACGCGCAAACGTCCATTTTTATTTTGGCGACCTTGATCCGCATCGACTAAGCCAGCGGTCATCAATTTACATTTAGCAATTTTTAAATCTACTGGTTCGTACAAACCTTCTGCACCATGTTCCATCAATACGTCTTTACCGGCGACGCCGATATCAGCGGCACCGAACTGTACATAGGTGGGCACATCGGTGGCACGAATAATCACCAGTTTGACGTCATCCTGATTGGTATCAATAATCAGTTTGCGACTTTTTTCGGGATCTTCCGCAGGAATAATATTGGCCGCTTCCAATAAGGGGAGTGTTTCTTTATAAATGCGACCTTTGGATAGAGCGATGGTAATCATAATATTATTTAATAATCTATTTTAAATTTAGCCAACAATTAAGCGGGGATTCTTTGAATTTTTGCACCCAGCAGCGCTAATTTTTCTTCGATGATTTCGTAACCGCGGTCGATATGGTAAATACGTTGAACTTCAGTTTCACCCTCCGCCACCAGACCAGCAAGAATCAAACTTGCCGAGGCACGTAAATCAGTCGCCATTACCGGTGCGCCGGATAATTTTTCAACACCACGAATAATGGCGGTATTACCTTCGACTTCGATATCTGCCCCCATGCGTTGCAATTCCTGTACGTGCATAAAACGATTTTCGAAGACGGTTTCAACCACGGTTGAGGTGCCTTCGGCAATCGTATTCAAAGCCATAAACTGTGCCTGCATATCGGTGGGGAAAGCAGGATAAGGCGCGGTACGAATATTCACTGCTTTCGGACGTTTGCCGTGCATGTCCAGTGAAATCCAGTCTTCACCAACTTCAATATCAGCACCGGCTTCGCGCAGCTTATCAATCACTGAATCGATTAATTCGGGGTCGGTGTCTTTTACCATGATCTTGCCACCGGTAATGGCAGCTGCAACTAAATAGGTACCGGTTTCGATGCGATCGGGTAATACACGATAGCGTGTACCCTGCAATTTTTCGACGCCTTCGATGGTGATTTTATCGGTGCCCGCACCTTCAATTTTTGCGCCCATGGCAATCAGGAAATTAGCCAGATCAACCACTTCAGGTTCACGCGCCGCATTTTCGATAATGGTGGTGCCGTCAGCCAGTGCTGCGGCCATCATCAGGTTTTCTGTACCAGTCACAGTAACCATGTCCAGAACCAAACGCGCGCCTTGTAGTCGCTTACATTTTGCATGAATGAAACCATTTTTAACTTCGATGTCTGCACCCATATCCTGCAAACCTTTGATGTGCAGATTCACTGGACGTGAACCAATCGCACAACCGCCTGGCAGTGATACTTCCGCATGACCAAAACGCGCCAACAAAGGCCCTAACACCAGAATCGATGAACGCATAGTTTTAACTAAGTCGTAAGGCGCAACACAACTTTCGATGGTTGAACTATCCACTTCGATGCTGAGTTTCTCGTCAATGACCACGTGTACGCCCATAGCACCCAACAACTCAACGGTGGTAGTGACATCGTGCAAATGCGGTACATTTTCAATAATAGCCGTGCCTTCGCACAACAAGGTGGCAGCCAATATCGGTAGCACCGCATTTTTAGCACCGGAAATTCTGACTTGACCATTGGACGTTGTACCGCCCTGTATCAATAATTTATTCATTATTTAGTAATCCTGGGAATTAGACTGGGAATTCAAGAAAGAATCCAGTTCGCTATCAATACCGTAAGCACTAGCAACAATACCAATTTGCTCCGGTAGATTTTTAAAATTAATCGATTTATTTTGTGATTTTATTGTACGCAGCATTTCAAGTAACAAAGCCAGGCCTGCGCTATTGCTATCAGTCACACCAGCAAGATCAATATTAACTTGATTTTGCTTTTTAAATAGTTGTTCAGCCTGTCTCATTAAAGCAGGTACGGTTTCAAAATTCAGCACACCACTGACATTGATACTGTCATCAACGATAGATAATTCGGCATTCAATGATGTTTCAGCAACCATGATCAAGATTTCTTTTGAGATGTGTCTTTATTAGTGGTTTCAGGTGCAGTTGGTCTTTCTGCTACCTTTGAATTTTTTTCATGCAACATTTTTAACAAAGCCTTCATGCCGCCTTTACGCATTTCCTGAGCAAAGGTTCCGCGATAACTTGTCACTAAACTCACACCGTCAATTTTAATATCATAAACTTTCCATGCATCATCTTTAAGGCGCAAACGATAATCCATTGGAATGCTTGGACCACCTGATTGTAAAACTTCAGATTTAACCGTCACCTTGGTCGCATCTGCTTTCATTCTCACCGGAAAGAAATTGATTTTCTGATCGCTGAATTCCTGCAAAGATTTACTGTAAGTACGAACTAACAAAGTACGAAACTGATCGACAAATTCAATTTTCTGTTCGTTACTGGCTTTTCTCCAGTTTTTACCCAGGGCCAACTTGGCCAGAGTGACATCATCCAGATGAGGAATAATATATTCATCGACAATCTGGTAAACAAGATTAGGATCAGCATCAATCGCTTCACGCTTTTCCTTTAATACCTTGATCACTTCATCTGAAGTGCGCTTGAGCAAATCCAGTGGTGCTTCAATTTCAGCAGCAATCACCGCTGAGCTCATCAATAACGCGGAAGCAATCAGCGCATTCATTATTTGCTTAAGATGTAATTTAATCATTCGATTTCTCCTTTAAACGCAAAGAAACTTATTCTTCATCAGCTTTGCTGTAAATGAACTGGCCAATAATTTGTTCTAGCACCAGAGCTGACTGAGTAATGTCAATTTCAGAACCGGTAACCAGAAACTCTTCTTCTGCACCCGGCTCCAGACCTATGTACTGCTCACCCAACAAACCCGAAGTCAGAATACTTGCCGAACTATCAATAGGAAAAACATTATACTGAGGATCGATCGACATGGAGACCAGTGCCTCGAAGCCTTCTAAATCATAGCTGATATCGCTAACACGTCCTATACGCACGCCACTGGCTGCCACTGGTGAACGCACCTTAAGACCACCAATATTATCGAAGCGCGCTTTAATAATATAACCATCATCGCCGCCAAAACTTGCCAGATTACTAACTGACATAGCCAGCATAAACAAAGCGACTAATCCCGCTGCTACAAATAAACCTACTAGCAATTCTAATGTACGTGTATTCATATAAGGCCTCTTAAATTCTCCAAATACTTCTATTTACTAAACATCAGTGCGGTTAATACAAAGTCCAGCACCAGAATAGCCAGCGAACCGTAAACCACCGTTCGTGTAGTTGCCTGCCCCAGACCCTCAGAAGTTGGTATGCAATCATAACCTTCGAATACGGCGATCCATGAAACCACAAAACCAAATACCAGACTCTTGATCATGCCGTTACCCAGATCCTCAAACAGCTCAACTTTGGATTGAGCTTGAGACCAGAATGCACCGGCATCCAGGCCTAACAACTCAACCGCCACCAGATAACCACCCAGAACACCGACAGCACTAAATATAGCCGCCAGCAGAGGCATGGAAATTACACCGGCTAAAAATCGTGGTGCCACCACCCTTTCTATAGGGTTCACCGCCATCATTTCCATACCGGAAAGTTGCTCGGTGGCTTTCATCAAACCGATCTCGGCGGTCAACGCTGAACCGGCACGACCAGCGAATAATAAAGCGGTTATCACCGGCCCCAGTTCACGCAGCAATGACAACACCACCATCACGCTCACCGAATCCTCGGCACCAAAATCAACCAGCGCGTAATAAGCCTGTAAAGCCATCACCATACCGACAAACAAACCAGCGACGACAATAATAATCAGGGTTTGCACGCCGACAGAAAATAACTGTTTTATCAGCAAGCCAGGTCGTGTCAGCATACCACTTAGACCAGCGAACACTTCCATCAAAAAGACATTGGCACGCCCCAGACGAGAGACAGCGGCTAAGGTAGTGCGACCCAGTCTTTGTATACGATTCAATGTACTATCAAGCACGCCTTTTCCCCGACCCCGCAAATAAATCATCTAACAAAGGCGGCGCATCAAAATGGAAGGGCACCGGTCCATCCGCTAAACCTTCCATAAACTGCTTAGTCCATTTCGAACTACTGTGACGTATTTCATCAGGCGAACCATGTTCAACTACTGTACCCGCCGAAATTATGTAGACATAATTCGCTATCGACATGGTCTCATAAACATCGTGCGAAACTACGATACTGCAAACGCTCAATGCATCGTTCAGGCTTTTTATCAATTTAACCAGCACACCCATGGAGATAGGATCCTGACCGGTAAATGGCTCATCGTACATAATCATCATCGGATCGAGTGCAATCGCTCTGGCCATAGCCACGCGTCGTGCCATACCACCGGATAATTCTGCGGGTGATAAATCCATCGCACCACGCAATCCCACCGCGTTCAACTTCAGTAATACCAGCTGACGCACCATAGCCTCATTAAGTTTGGTGTGCTCACGTATTGGATAAGCCACATTCTCGAACACAGAAAGATCGGTGAGCAAGGCGCCACTC
>JBEQLM010000042.1:0-10110 GCA_040325975.1 Gammaproteobacteria bacterium
GCTGTAGGAGTTCACTTTAATCGTATCCAACTATATAAAATTGTGTAATTTATTACGCATTCTAACTAAATTCCCTGATTAAATGGTGCTTAGAGCAACGCCATATAGAAGTACTGCCTATCTGACATTTCAATGGTGCGCACGGCGCACCCTACATTATCAAAACTACTTTACTTATGGTTTTTAGCTCTGGATCGTTGTTTCAGGGATATCAGCCACCCCCTCTACCCACAAATTTATTTGCTTTAATGCTGTAAAAACAAGACAATACGCGCTCATTTTTTCACGTGCGCAGATGGGATCGATATACGCCATCTCTTCACAGACATTAACGATTAACGAGGATACCCCATGAAACTGATTCTTTTAGGTGCGCCGGGTGCTGGCAAAGGCACTGTTGCAAAATTACTGACCAAACTTGATGGTTCTGTACAAATTTCTACTGGTGACATTCTGCGTGGTGCAGTTGCTGCTGGTACTGAGCTTGGCAAACAGGCTCAAGCTGCGATGACAGCGGGTGATCTCGTTTCTGACGATTTGATCATGGGCATTATGGAAGAACGCCTACAGGAAGACGATTGCAAAGCAGGTTACCTGTTAGACGGTTTCCCTCGCACAATTCCACAAGCTGAAGCTTTGAAAGTACTGCTGGAAAAAATGGGCGAGAAGCTGGATTTCGCTGTCAACATTTCTGTTCCTACTGAAGTTATTCTTGATCGTCTAACTACACGTCGCACCTGTGAAGGCTGTGGTGAGATTTACAACGTTAAATCTAACCCAACTAAAGTTGAAGGCGTTTGTGACAAATGCGGCGGCGCAGTGACTCAGCGCGCTGACGAAACGGAAGAAGCTATCAGCAACCGTTTGAACGTATACAACGACCAGACTTCACCTCTGATCGGTTTCTACGACAACGAAGGCATGCTACTGACTGTAGATGCAACTTCAAGTGATGCAGTGATCGAAGCAATCCAGACTAAACTGGGCTAAGTCACACCACAATCCTGCCCTGAAGGGCTGATTGTAAAAAAGCCGCTGCTCGAAAGAGTCAGCGGCTTTTTTATGCTCCGAATATTATCAATTCATTACGCACTCTGCGGTTGTCTATAAGCTCAAGTCTTGTATATTCCTATGTATAAATTATCAGGAAGGAAGACTATGCAAATCACCATCATCAGCGGCAGCCACCGCAATCCATCACAGAGTGAAAAAGTCGCACACCATATCGCCAAAACTTTTGAAGCAGAACACGATGATATCGAAGCCCATGTTTATACCCTGGCCGATAACCCACTACCACTTTGGGATCAGACCTTATGGGAGGATAATGAAGAATGGAATCAACGACTGGCACCACTGAAAAAACAACTCAGCGAGAGTGATGGCTTTGTTATTATTTCACCAGAATGGCACGGACAGGTTCCCGCTGGATTGAAAAATTTCTTCTTAATGTTTAACCGATTCGAACTCGGTCACAAACCGGCACTCATCGTTACTGTTTCATCCGGTGATGGTGGTGCTTATCCGGTCGCTGAATTACGCATGAGTAGTTACAAGAACAACCGTATTTGTTACATCCCCGAACAACTGGTTTTGCGCAACGTTGAAACTATTCTCAATGAAATTGAAACCGACAATAATCCTGAAACCGACAGTTATTTCAAAGAACGTATTTCGTGGTCATTAGGCATTTTGAAAGGCTATGCTAAAGCACTCAAAATCATGCGCGAGAACACTGAAATACATCATGATAAATTTGGTAATGGTATGTAAGGTTTAGCACTGAATATTCCGTTTCCTGCGCCCATTCAAGATTCACATCAACATAAACAAGCGTTCAATAAAACAGGGAAGTTTATTGAACGCTTGCTTTATCCTCTGCCGTTAAAAGTCCTGCCACTCCTCAGAGCTGGATTGAGTCAGACTACGAGCAGTCGCTGTCTGTAATGTCGGTTGATGAGTTGCCAGCGGAGCAACCTCATTAACCTGTTTTTTTACTACTTTTCGAGTCTGTCCTTTGATGCTGAAAAATGTGATCAACTCATCCAGACTATGAGCCTGATTTTGCATCGCCTTACTTGCCGCTGCTGCCTCTTCAACTAATGCAGCATTTTCCTGCGTCATACTATCCATCTGGGTAACCGCATCATTGACCTGACCGATACCGGTAGCCTGTTCATTACTGGCCATAGCAATTTCATCGATAATACCCGCCATCTTTTTAGTTTTATCAATAATCTCTTCCAGTGCCTGACCTGATTCACCGACAAGTTCTGTACCAATTTTCACCTTGCTCTCACTATCTTGAATCAGCCCTTTAATTTCCTTGGCAGCATCAGCAGAGCGTTGAGCCAAAGAACGAACTTCCCCTGCGACCACAGCAAAACCGCGGCCCTGCTCACCGGCACGAGCCGCTTCCACAGCCGCATTAAGTGCCAGCAGATTAGTCTGAAAAGCAATACCATCAATAGTGCCAATAATATCGGCTATCTTTTTCGATGACTCATTAATATCTTCCATTGCATTCACCGTACGAGAAACCACAGCAGCACTGGCAACAGCTCTCTCACTATTTTCATCGGCCAGTTGCTTGGCGTGTTTTGCGCTGTCTGCATTTTGTTTCACCGTACTGGTCATTTCTTCCATTGATGAGGCGGTTTCTTCTAGCGAAGACGCCTGCTCCTCGGTGCGCTGTGAAAGACTAAGATTACCCTGTGCAATCTGACCTGATGCACTGCCAATATTAACCACTGACTCCTGAACCTCATTGACTATTCGCACCAGATTTTTATCCATGTATTTCAGTGATGATAATAATTGACCAATCTCATCATCCGTTTTTAACTGGATATCTAAACCGAGATTACCTTCTGCTACCTCCTTACATACTCGAATGGCTTTATCCAGGCCACGTGATATAGCCAAAGCTATGGTAATCATGGTCACCAGTATAATCGTGCCACCAATCAACATAGTAGTGACCAATATAATTATGACGCTGCTGATAACTTCAGCCTGAAAAGCTTTATTAGATGCCCTCGACTGATCAATAAGTTGCTCAACACGCTCAAATGCCGGTTCTGTAGCATGAACGCTTTCCATAAAGTCTACGATAGCTGCCTTGGCTGCTTCCTTACCTTTGACCAAAGCATTGAAGTCTCGATGGTAGCTGTTCATATTGTCGGTAATTTGATTTTGTTCAGCAGTGGGAATGTTCGATTTTGCTAACATGACCTCAAACTCAGCCTTGCGATCAGCCATGCTAGCAATGTATTTATCTTTCCCACGAGCGAGATAATCTTTCTCGTGACGACGCATCATCAGCATCTTCACTGCCAGCTTATCGTTTTTGTACTTCTTTAGAGTATCTTCAACATCATGAACCGATTTACGCAAACTACCGAGCAGACCCTGCTTTTCATTCAAACCAACTTTAGTTTGAGTATCGACCATCAACTGGAAGCCTTCTTCATATTTGTGGGAGAGATCAGTTAATTGTCTGACAGCCTCAAGCCCTTCATCAGATTTGATATGTTCCTGCATATCCTTCAGCAGATAATAAAGACCAGCCATAGTGTAGGCATGTTCATCGACATACCTGATTTCTTTGCTCAGTAGAAAATCTTTTTCATTCCGACGCGCTTCCAGAATGGCAATTTTGGCACCCGCATCTGCAAGCTGAATATTCATATTACGCTCATCTTCGGCAACAGCTTCAGCACGCAAGCCTGCTGCATAGACATAAACCATAGCAAATATGAAAAAAACAAGAACGACAACGCCGCTTAGTCCAAAAAGTTTTTGTTTTATTGTTAGATTAAACACAAATGCTTCTCCTTAAGGTTTAAAAATATACAGTTCATTATAAATTGATATCTTTTGTGTAATGACACATACGCCCTGGTAATTCAGTACAAATATCTGCTTCTAATTTATTAGACCTATTATCGAAACAGGATGCAAATAATTAATCAATTGCATAAATTATAGTTACAATATCCCATTACTACTTGTTTTCTGCATTAATAATAACCAAGAGATGGGCATGGCTAGTTGTGACTGTAAGATAGAAATAAAAAACCAGCAAGAAAACAGGGTTTTAGTTACCCTGATGATTATTAATACCTTTATGTTTTTTATTGAAATCACGCTTGGCATATTAAGTGACTCAACAGCACTCATCGCTGACTCACTAGACATGCTGGCCGATGCCACAGTTTATGGAATAGGCTTGTACGCCGTAGGAAGGCCAGCACTACTGAAAATAAAGGCCGCACATATAAGTGGTATTTTTCAAATCATACTCGGCACATCCGTCTCCATTGATGTTCTGCGCCGCCTGATCTGGGGCAGTGAACCCGAATCAATCCTGATGATTTCTATTGGTATTTTGGCACTCATCGCAAATACCATTTGTCTTATGCTCATCTCAAAACATAAAAATGGCGGCATTCACATGCGCGCCAGCTGGATTTTTTCCAAAAACGACGTAATCGCTAATGTCGGCATTATCATTGGCGGCGGCCTGGTCTATCTTCTGGATTCAAGATTACCCGATCTCATTATCGGCATGCTCATCTCAATCATCGTTATTAATGGTGGCTTACATATAATTAGAGATGCGCGTAATGAAAAACAAGCACAAACTTAGTTACTTCTTGATAACTAATATCCAGTCACGCGATTTATTTTATAATAGACTCCATGAAAATCCAGCTACTTAAATTTGTACTTGTACTAACATCATACATGCCCTTAAAACTGGCGCATTGGATCGGTGGATTTATTGGCTGGATTTATCAAATTAAGCAGAGCAAGATGAAAAATATTGCCATCACCAATATCCAGCAATGCTTTCCTGAGATGGATCCCGCACAACAGCATCAGTTATTGCAGGATACGCTTTTAGAGACAGGCAAACTAATAGCTGAACTGGGCATCATATGGGGCAGAAGCTCTCACTCTGTACTGGCATTAGTCAAAGATGTTGAAGGCGAGCAACTCATTAACAATGCCAGAGAGCAAGGCAAGGGAGTGCTCCTGGCAATGCCGCACATGGGCTCATGGGAGTTAGTTGCCCTGTACTGTGCAAAACACTTCCCTATGACCACCCTATACCGCCCTCCCAAAACCAGAGGCTTTGATCAAAAAATTCGTCAGGCTCGTCAACGAACAGGCGCTACTCTTGTACCCACCGACAATAGCGGTGTGCGCGCACTATCAAAGGCTCTTAAAAATGCCGAGTTAGTTGGAATACTGCCTGACCAGGAACCGAGTTTAGGCAACGGCCTGTTTGCTCCCTTTTTCAACAAGCAGGCCTACACCATGAGTCTGCTACCAAAAATGGCCACCAAATTTAATTGTCAGGTTATCTATGCTTATGCGAAACGCCTGCCTGCAGGCCAGGGCTTTAAATTAATTTTCAGAGCCTCAAGCGACAGCTTCACTGACAAATCTTTGCAAGCAGCAACTGAACTCATGAATAAAGATGTTGAACAGCTTGTGCGTGAATGCCCATCTCAGTACCAGTGGATTTACAAACGTTTTAAAACACGCACAGAGGGTGAAACTGAATTTTACTAACTTATCTCTACTACGAGAGCATTAAAGATTTACAAACATTAATGTTAGTTTATTGTTATTAACCTATTAGAGAGCTTTGCACGATGTAGATTTTTCGTTAGGGCAAGGCAAAAATAGTTGGAAAAGCGCAGTTTACACGTAGTAAATGAGCATTTTGAAACTATTTTTAACGCCGCCATGACGGAAAAGATGCTTCGTGCAAAGTTCTCTATTAGATAGAATACACATTCTTTAATATACATCGAGCCGTAAAATGACCATTGCAGAATTCGAGGAAATTTCCTTAACAGTGTGTGTTGGTGGACTGATACTGTTTATGCTCTTCATCCTCTACAAACTTGCAGAGGAATCCAGGGCAGGCAAGTATGGTACATTTGTCATCTTCTTTTCTCTGGGGCTAGGCTTTATTGGCTTTGCTGCGAAATCTGTCATTAAAATGTTTCTTGAAAACTGAAGCCCACTAATTTATAGCATTAGATTTTTTTACCTAAGCTATCAAACAAAAAGCAGACTACTTACACCATGAATAAAGATAAAAATATCGATATTAAAGCCGCTATAACTTTTCTGTCAGAAATAGAAATATTTCGCCATCTCGATACTGACATCATTAAAAACATGACTGATCGTATGAGCATTAGCAAATACGCTGCTGGCGATTACCTTATTCACAAAGGCAGTGCTGGACTGCACATGCTACTGATCAAGCAAGGAAAGGTATCTGTTGTACTTAAGGATAAAGAAATCTCACTGGGTGAGGGCAGCGTGCTCGGAGAGATGTCACTATTATCGGGCAAGCCGAGCAAAGCCGATGTGATTGCACTTACAGACACCGAGACTTTTGTACTGGAACGTATTGATTTTCAGATATTGATGTCAAAGCATACCGAATTGGCTGCAGTCATGACTCGCCTCATGAAAAGTCGCTTAGCAACTGCTGATAAAGCCCATAAAACAGATCGATACTTATCTCCTGATGATGACATCCGCACACTGGGCAAGTACAGTTTATTAGGACAGCTAGGTGAAGGCAGCTCATCAATAGTCTATAACGCATTTGATACTGAGCTGGAGAGGGAAGTTGCAATCAAGATGTTGAAGTATGAAATTGCGACCTCTGAAGACTTCAAACGGCGCTTCAAACGGGAAGCAAAAATCATTGCGCGACTGAAACACCCCAATATATTGCATGTCATAGAAACAATTCAGGCTTACTCAACTGAATTTATTGTCATGGAAAAGTTAGACGGCTATGACCTGAATTATCACCTCAAAAATAAGGGCGTATTCAGTGCAGAAAGAGCACGCAATATTTTATATCAGGTATCAATGGCACTAGGACATGCTAACAATGATTTGTCCGGCGGAATTATTCATCGTGATGTGAAACTTTCAAACATTGTGCTGGATGATAGTGACAACGTAAAGCTGATGGACTTTGGTATTTCAACAACAAATGAAAATGCATCAGAACATTACGAAGGCACGGTATTGTATATGTCGCCTGAATTATTGCTACAGAAATCGATCGATCATCGGGTTGATATTTATGCATTGGGAGTCACTGCTTTTGCCATGTTAACGGGGAAAACACCTTTCTCATCATCCAGCATTCAAATCATCATTGCTAACCATCTTAAAAATGAACCTGCAAAAATTGAAGAAATGGTTCCAGATATATCTTCTGGTCTGGCTGAATTTATTCATAGATCCTTAATCAAAGACCCTGAGAAACGCATTTCAAGCTGGCTCGAAATACAATCCTTACTGGCCCCCAGTAAAAGTGACCGCTTTAAACTTGAGGCTTCCAGCGACATGGATATGGCAATCGTTATCAAAATGAAAAGTGATACTATTGATAAAGACTCATTACTGCGTGAAATTAGATGGACGCTTGATCGATATCGTGCAGACTATGAAATTGAAACTACAGCAAAAGAAAAGCAGAAGCCAGATCTCGATCAGAACTAAATAGTTCATTCATTAGTACCAGCTAGCAAACACCTGTAGCCTTATCCCAGTCAGCCTAAATATGTTTATCCAAATATAAATCCACCTCTAACTAGTAAAGTAAGCCGTCCGGAATTATGATTGAGGCAAGGAACTTTACTTAGGCAGGTATTTCCAATGAACATGAGGCTTATAAAATTGATAGCTCGTCCGGTGTGGATGGTTTCGATTGTACTGGTATCAGCCTGTAGCTCACACATCCCGCCTGAAATCAGAGAAAGCCTGGATGGTGCGCCCAGCGTGGCGCAAGTACACCAGGCCGCTGATAACTACTTATCAAAAAAAGTACGCTGGGGCGGCATAATTCTCAATGCTGAAAATAAACATAAGACCAGCTGGTTGACTATCCTCGCTTATCCCTTGAGCAATCATGGTGAACCTCATGTATCCGATCATAGTCCAGGACGATTTATCGCCATTGTCGATAAATTTCTCGAGCCACTGGTCTACAGTCGGGATCGAAAAATCACCATAACAGGCAAACTACTCAGAACCGAAACAATCAAGGTTGGTGAATTCCCTTATCAATTCCCGGTCGTTCAGGTAGAAAACCATTATTTATGGCCAGCCGAACCTGAGCCGTCTGACTTCGAACGCCATCCCTACTGGTGGTCTGACCCCTGGTATGATCCATATTATCCATGGCACTCCCCTTACTATCCGCATCGATACTAACCTTAAAGGAACATCACCATGCGCAACAAACTACCGTCACTCGTTCCACTAAGTCTACTCGTTAGCCTGCTGATAAGCTGCGCCAGCACTCCCGATTTTGATACTACACAGGCTGATCAGGCACTAACTCCGCAGAGTGTTATCGCAGAACCCAGCCTCAGCCGCGGCAAAATCGCACTCTGGGGCGGCACCATTATCGATACCCACAACCTCAAAGACAGCACACAAATAGAAGTTCTGGCCTACCCGCTCAATTCATCACATCGACCCATGCAGGAAAGCCAGCCACTGGGACGATTCATCATCCAGAACAAGGGTTATCTTGAACCCAGCAACTATGCTCAGGGCCGCTTACTCACCGTACTCGGCAGCGTCAGCAAAAGCCAAAGCGGCAAAGTCGGCAAAAGCAACTACACCTATCCAGTCATCAATGCCCAGCAACTGCACCTGTGGTCGTTAAATGATGATCAGAACAACACCAGCTTTCACTTTGGTATTGGTATCCGTTTGTAAATTGTAAGAAAGTGGTATTTATCAGCTGTAACACATAACAGCAAAAAGGGCTTAGAGCTCTTTTTTGTATATAAAACCCACTCGAGTCTGATCCTGCTCCTCCAGAAAATATGAAAACCTCGTTTATGGCGAAAATATTTGCGCTATATCAAGAATCGTATATTAACAACAGCTAATATACTTACTATAGATGCGAGGAACTCACCATGAACGCTCAAGATAAACATACACTGGCCAATCAGGCCTACGAAACTGCCGTGTGTTACGAACTGGACTATGGCTGCTGTCCTCAGTGTGTCCTGTCAGCTATTCAAGAAACAGTAGGATTGGTAGATAATCAAACTATCAAGGCCGCTCATGGTTTAGCCGGTGGTGGTGGCCTCGTAGGTCAGGGAACTTGTGGTGCTCTGACTGGCGGCCTGATGGCACTGAGTGTCAAAAAAGGGCGTGATCGTGACAACTTCCATAAGGGCCGTTTTATCAATAACTACGATAAAGGTCGTAAGCTAGTTGAAAAATTTCAAGAAGAGTTTGGTGGTATCACCTGCCAGGATTTACAGAAAAAATTTACCGGAAAAACCTACGATATGTGGAACGCCGAAGAGTACGCATTATTCGAAAAGAACAGGGGTTATAAATGTGCACACGCCACTGGAACAGTAACAAAGTGGGTTGTTGAAATGTGGTAACTACACAGGCAGCGATTACCTACATTCACGCGCGCAACTCTGCCTGAATGCCGCATAATCACTATAGCAAGAGAAAACAAAACTACATGTATTAGTTTATGGGATAATCTCCAACTTAAAACGAAAGCAGCTGCAATTTATCACTGCTCAAATTAAACAATCAATCTGGAGTTACCTGTGTCAAATCATCGTTCTATTGCTCTTTTATTCCTATTTGTTAGCTTTAATCTTCTAAGCACGTCCGTCAGCGCTGCTACAGGCACTGTTATTTCCACCATGGAAGCCTCAGGCTACACCTATGTTGAAGCCAAAATAGGCGATGAAAATACATGGCTAGCGGGGCCAAAAACAAAACTGGCCAAAGGTGATTCTATTACCGTGAAACTCGGCGAGCCCATGCGCAATTTCCAAAGCAAGACCTTAAAACGTGATTTCTCTGTTATCTATTTTGTTGGTGGATTCTCTGGCAGCACATCCTCTGAAGCCACTTTACCGACAGGCCATGCGCCTATTAATGGCAGCAAAGCAATAACTTCAACTAAAAAGATCACACTAAACAAACCCGTTAAACGCGCTAAAGGTGGCAAAACCATCGCCGAAATCATCGCTGGCAAAAAAGAGCTTACTGGAAAGACAATAA
>JBEQLM010000043.1:0-10094 GCA_040325975.1 Gammaproteobacteria bacterium
CAATAAAAGAATCGTTGAGAATAGTTAGAATCTTGGCGTGAGTGCCACTGACAGCGAGATTATCAATATGGATATCATTAGTCGGTTTTCGTCCGATGGTAATAATTTCCTGATCAAGCTCATAGTCTTTTAGCGGCTTACCGTTAAAGGTGAGTATTAGTTTTGCCATTTTCTTTCCTTAATGCAGAATTATTATATTATGAGAATAAATCAAAAAACTGAGAAAACAAGCTGTTTTTTGCAGGGAATGATTTTAAAGGTCTCGCCAAAATCACGGAAATATTATCTTTGCCACCGTGTCGATTCGCTTCTTCTATGAGTTCGGTTACCGCTCTTTCAAGATTGTCAGTGTTCCGTTTGATGGTTTGGTGAATTAAATCATCTTCAATCATGTCATTTAAGCCGTCGGAGCAGAGTAGGTAGATATCGTCGATTTGAGCAATATCTTCCTGAATATCAATGCGTACCATTTTATCAATGCCAATAGCGCGAGTCACCAGATTTTTATTGAGTGATTCTCTGGCTTGCTCGGGTGTGTAGAAACCCCGGTCAACTAATTCCTGCATCAAGCTGTGATCGCGGGTGATCTGTTCAAATATACCATCTCTGATTCGATACAGGCGTGAATCACCGACGTGCGCTACAGTAAATCGGTTATCGTAAAATAATACGACGACCACGGTTGTGCCCATGCCTTGATATTGAGCATTTTCGTTGGATGACTTAAAAACATTGTTATTGGCGAGCATGATGGCATCATGAATAGTTTTGCTTTCCAGACTGTAACCCGTTTCTTCGTCGGTGCCGCCTTCACTGAGGGATTTTAATTTTTCGGTAAGGGTCTCGAAGATGGTACTGACAGTAATAGCACTAGCGACTTCACCACCACGGTGGCCACCCATACCATCGGCCAATATGGCGAGGCCTAATGATGTTTCTGTGCTGATAGCATCTTCATTATGATCACGTACAGAGCCAACATCCGTTTTCCCTGTAATTTCAATTTTACCTTTCAAACTCATAACAATAGGCCTCAGCTCTGCCCTTCAGCGGCCATAATTTTTAGACATTTTGCTATGTCATCAGCCATATCTTTGCCAGTTTGGTAGCGGTCTTCAACATCCTTCTGCAAGGCACGATTGATAATGACGCTTACACAGCGTGGCAGCTCAGGATTGATAGATTCAGGGCTAGGGTGATCTTCGTTAGCAATTTTATACATCAGTGCAGCCATCGAATCACCAACAAAGGGAAGTTGGCCTGTCACCATTTGGAATAACATCACACCCAGTGAGAACAGGTCAGATTGACCTTCGACTTTCTTGCCCGCCAATTGTTCTGGTGACATATAAGAGGGTGTTCCCAGTACCATACCGGTTTTGGTTTTGCTTGAATCTGTGATACGTGCGATACCAAAATCGGTGATTTTTAAAATATCGGATTCAGGATCCCACATAATATTGGCGGGTTTTACATCACGATGAACAACATTGAATGTATGTGCGTAACCAAGGCCGTCAGCTGTTTGTTGAATGAGAGAAAGTACTTTGCTGACCGGTAGCAAGTTATCTTTTTTGATGTGTTTGACGAGATCAGTACCTTTCAAATATTCCATGGCGATATAAGCTAGATCATGCTCGTCACCGGCATCAAATATGGTGACGATATTGGGATGATTGAGGCGACCTGCTGTTTCAGCTTCGCGGAAGAAACGCTCTTTCACTTCATCAAGTTCGTCGTCTTCAAACTCCTGTGATAAGGCCATGGTTTTGATGGCAACAACGCGTGATATTTTTGGATCCTTGCCCAGGTAAACAGCACCCATAGCACCTTTACCTAATTCTTTTTCGATTTCATAACGTCCCAGCATGGGTTTTTCAATACTGCCATCATCAAGTATTAAAGTGCCACCGGGTGAAGATCCGCCACCACCTAGCACGAGGGTTTCATCCATGGCGGTAGCTCGGTTTGAGCGTGTTTTAATATCACGGAAATCAGCATCGTGATCAGCAATGTAATCGTAAGCAGATTTGGCTTTATTGAATTGGCGTTTACGTTCGTAGTCCAAACCCAGGTTGTAGATAAGTTCTAGTGTTGATTTATCAATGGGTAGCTTGCGGAATTTTTCAAAAGCCATATCTAGTTGACCCTGACCCTGCATGGAAAGTCCCAGCATGCGATTACTTTCCGCTGATTCAATATCCAGATTAGCTTTGCCACGTTCGGCGAGTAAAAAGCGTTTAGTCGTGAGTAAGACGTGACCAGTAACAAGTAATAGGCAAGGAGCCATCAATTGCACCCATACACCCTCGGTTGTCATCAAGACATAATGAGTGACAAAGAAAATAGTGAATAGGACTATTGTAATAATAAAACCAGCGGCCGCTCCCATGCGAGGCAATAACAACATCAAGTAAAGTGCAACGAAAATTAGTGCGCCTAACTGTGCAGAAGCAGACCATGTTGGCTCAATAAAGAAATCTTCGTTAAGAATGCTAGAGATTGAGTGAGCAAGGGTCAGTACTGGTGGCATAGCTGCATCAATTGGGGTAACCATGGTGTTACCTACACCAAAGGCGGTGGCACCAATCAGTACAATTTTATCTTTGTATTTGCTGGCAGGTACTTTTCCCTGGATAACATCATAAAAAGAATCAATTTGGAATGCGCTATCGTAGCCCTTGTTGTTGTAGAAGAAGGTCTTCATCTGAGATTCTTCATCTGTTTTTATGGTCAGCCGTCCCAATTGAACATCCGAACTGATGGTTACTTTGATGTCATTAATATTTAGATTCATACTTTTTGCAGCAAGAATCAGGGCAACAGAGGGGTAAAGGCTTCCATAATAATCGATAACCAGTGGTTCACTGCGTATGCCACCATCGACGTCGAGAATATTAATCAGGGAACCAATATTTAATGCTGCCTCGCCAATAGATGGGATAGGTGGCAGAGTATTGATCATAGTCAGGGGTCGCCAGCCATCCGGGTTGCTACCAGGATTATCAATAATATTGCTTTCAGGCAGTTTGTTGTGTTGTACGTATTCAGGAAGTTCATGGTCTGGGCGACCGATAGGTTCACCCGGGACAAAAGGCATGGCCAGTACAACATTACCCGTTTGCAGCATGCTTTCTGCCAGGGTTTTATCGGTGTTTAAAGTGATTTCAGCTGATGCAATATATTCTTTGATCTGATTAATTTCTTCTATATGCTCAGCAACTCTGGAGAGACTGCTCTCTTCAAAAGTTGTTTTGAGTTCCTGAATAAATTTCAGGCCGGGATCAAGCTGGGGTTCTGCAAAAAAGACAGTCTGTCCAATGGCTTTGACACCACCTTCGGTGAGTAGCTCGTGCATTTTTGCATGAATATCGCGTGACCAGGGCCAACGTCCTATATTGGAGATACTTTCATCATCAATCGCAATGATGGCGATTTTGTCACTGACAGTGCGGCTTGATGACTGTACGCCGAAATCATAAGCATCACGTTCGATACTTTGAATGAAATCGGACTGTATAAAGACGAGAAAAACGAGAGTGATAATGAGGCTGGTAAACCAGTCACTCTTCCAAACTGCTTGTTTCATAGTAACACCCGTTTTATTTTTGTTGTTGTCAAACCGGATTATCCCTGTTAATGATAGATTATATGGTTTTGCTATCGGTTTTTTATTTTCTATCTTATAGCCGAAAAATGTCTGATTTTCCTGTATATCGTCCTGTAATTTTTATGGCTCATTATGTTTTAAACTTTCACGAGCATAATGTATTCCTGTAAGCCTGTTCTGATCTGTAGCCAGTCTTACATTAGTACATATAAGGCTGATTCTCATTTTTCATTAAAATACTGGCCATGGTGGCACCCATGCGCTTAGCTAATCTATCCAGTAAGTCGTCGGTGATAGTGAAATTAACAATGTCTTCTTCACCAATGACTTCTCTGGCGACATAACCCGCACTGGCTAGTTCATCAATAAGGCCAATTTCGAGACTTTGCTCACCGGTCCAGATAAGGCCGGAGAATAAGCCTTCAATATCCTGTTTTAAGCGGTCACCACGACCTTTTTTAACGGCATTGATAAATTGCTGATGAATGTTATTCAGCATTGCACTCATGTGTTTATTGACATTTTTATCAACAGGCGCGAAGGGATCGAGTAGTGCTTTATTTTTACCTGCGGTGAGAGTTCGACGTTCGACACCGAGTTTTTTCATGGCACCGACAAAGCCGAAGTTATCCATGCGTACGCCAATGGAACCGACAATGCTGGCCTTGTCTGCGTAAATTTTATCGGCGGCAGCGGCGACGTAATAACCGCCGGAAGCACACATGTCACTGATAACTGCATATAGCGGGGTGTCTGGATATTTTTCACGTAGGCGAACAATTTCGTCATAAATGTAGCCAGCTTGCACCGGTGTACCACCGGGGCTGTTAATTCGAAGAATTATGCCCGTTGTATTTTTGTCTTTAAAGGCATCGCGCAAAGCCATTACAATATTATCTGAACTGGATTTTTCGCCTTCAGCAATCAAGCCGGTTAAATCGATCAGTGCTGTATGACTGGTCAATTTCTTGGTAGATATGTCGCTGCTTGAAAACATCATTAACAAAGTAATGAGGTAGAGAAATGTGAGCGCCTTGAAAAAGATGCCCCAGTTACGCGCACGTTTTTGTTCGTGCAAGCTGGACTCAGCTAATTTGATGATGGCTTTCTTTTCCCAATCTGAATCTTGTTCGTTCATAATTTTTATGGTCTATTTTAGTTAAGTGTTAATAGATTCGATAAATCGGCTACTCTATCCAGACATAATAAAGGCTTGTGCTCCATCAGTCTATCAGCAGTGTGAGCACCATGTGTTACCGCGACGGCATCAACCTTAGCATTTTTTGCCATCATTAAATCGTGTTCACTGTCGCCAATCATCAAAGCATGCCTGGCATCTGTTTCCGTGTCGTTGAGAATGCCCAGTAACATTTCAGGATGTGGTTTCGACTGATTTTCACCAGCGCAACGAGTAGTGGCGAAATAATGGCTGACCGGATGTTCAGTCAGTGAATGATCAAGTCCGGTACGACTTTTACCAGTGGCGATTGCGAGAGTGAATCCCTTGTCCAACAATGTGTCGAGCATATCAATGACACCTTCAAACAAAGGCGCAGGCACATTGTTTTTGTGTAAATAATGATGTCGATAGGCATCGGCCATTTTTTCAATAAGTGCTTGAGGTTTATACGGGTGGAGTCGTTCAATCGCTTCCTGTAAACCTAAACCAATTACGCTGCGAGCGGCTTCTTCGCTGATGTTTTCACTGCACACCAGTTTACTAGCAGCCTGTAAGCTGGTGGTAATTTGCTCGATCGAATCGATGAGTGTGCCGTCCCAGTCAAAGACCAGTAACGAATAGGGATTGTTTAAATTATTCATGATTCCAGTTTATTAAGTACTTTTTGTAACTCGCTACTTAATGGTGCTTCAATAACTAGTGGTTTGTTAGATGTTGGGTTAAGTCCGGGTAGTTCAATGCGCGCAGCATGTAAAAATAGACGCTTGAGGCCTGTTTTTTTCAAAGCTTGATTGTACTTGTTATCACCATATTTTTTGTCACCAGCGACAGGGTGACCAGCATGAGCTGCATGCACACGAATTTGATGTGTACGGCCGGTTTCAATTTTAATTTCCATCAAGCTGGACTGCGGGTAGATTTTTTTCGCTTCAAAATGACTAATGGCATGTTTACCTTCATCATTAACCTCAACAAGATGCTCACCGGCACGCATGGCTTTTTTTAGCGGTGCGTTGATGGTATTCACACCATGCCATTGGCCTTCGACCAAGGCGAGATAATATTTACCGATGCCGGATCTGCTCTCATCGCGAAACAAATCATGCAGCCTGGTTAAGGTGATTCTATTTTTTGCGATGATTAAACAACCGCTAGTTTCACGATCGAGGCGGTGAACCAATTCAAGAAACTGATCAGGGTTGTGCTGTTTCATGACTTCAATAACGCCGAAGGCGAGACCGCTACCACTGTGCACTGCAATACCGGAAGGTTTGTTGAGCACCATCAGATCATCATTTTCAAAAAGTACTGATTCTTCGATGAGCTTGATCACAGAATCGGGGATGATGACTTCATCACCACTGTTAATGCGAGCAGGAGGAATACGCACTTTGTCATCCAGCTTTAATTTATAAAGAGGCTTTTTCCGTCCACTGTTAACTCGAACCTGACCGCTGCGTAAGAGCTGGTAAATGTGGCTTCTAGGCACACCTTTGAGCTGAGTCATGAGGAAGTTATCAATGCGTTGACCAGCATTGTTAGCATCAATTTGAACTATTTTGGCATTCTGACGGTCAGATTTCATGTGGCTTAAAGTCGATACTCTGGTAGAAATAGGGGGTAAATAGTTAATTTTTAAGCAATTAGTGCTGTTTAGGTTGACCGTGGGGCTGCATTTTGACAGACTTGCCACTGTTTGTACTAGCGCAAGTTATTATAACTATCAAGGATTTTTCGACTGTATCAATTTAGCCCGGTCGTTAAGGATTGTCCCAGGCTGTGATAGCGGGGAAAGTGCCACGAAGAGCGTGGTTAGCAGGCCTCATTGGGAGGTTTGCACAATGAATTCACCTATTCGCATTACTATTTTGGTTGCGGATAGTGTTAATAAGAGAAAACAAATTTTAATGTATAACTCAGTTTTATTTACCGGAATCAAATTCACATTGCCTGAACTAGCCGTGTTGGGAGCCTTTGTCGCTCTATTCAGCACGCTATCTGTTCATGCTTTAAGTTATGTGCGCCTATTAAAAATGGCCGCCATTGGTAAATTAGCGCTGAGATCAACCTCAGGTTTAATAAAAAATGAAAAGAATTTTAATCAATGCGACTCAGAAAGAAGAGATTCGCGTAGCGATGGTCGATGGCCAGCAACTCTACGATCTAGATGTCGAAATCCCTTCACAGGAACAAAAGAAATCCAACGTCTATAAAGGTAAAATTACCCGCGTAGAACCCAGTTTAGAAGCTTGTTTCGTCGATTACGGCGCAGATAGGCACGGTTTCCTGTCTTTTAAAGAAATATCACGTAGTTACTTCACCGAAGAAGGCCTTAAAGCCAGTGGTCGTCCGGACATCCGTACCGCTATTGCTGAAGGCACCGAAGTGGTTGTGCAAATTGAAAAAGAAGAACGTGGCAATAAAGGTGCAGCCTTAACAACATTCATCAGTCTTGCTGGACGTTTCCTCGTGCTAATGCCAAATAATCCACGTGCTGGTGGTGTTTCACGCCGAATCGAAGGCGAAGATCGCAATACCATTCGTGAAGCCATGAGCCAGCTCAATATACCCGATGGTATGGGCATGATCGTGCGTACCGGCGGTATTGGCCGCTCAGTTGAAGAACTGCAATGGGATCTGGATTATCTATTACAGCTTTGGGATGCATTCGAGGCTGCTGCGAAAGATCGACCTGCTCCATTCCTGATCTATCAGGAGAGTAATGTCATTATTCGCGCCTTGCGCGATTATTTCAGAAATGACATCACCGAAGTGCTGATCGATTCACCGGAAGTGTTTGAAACCGCTAAACAGTTCATTGAGCAAGTGATGCCTAATCGCATCAGTAAGATCAAACTTTATGAAGATACAGTACCGATGTTCAATCGTTTCCAGATTGAGAATCAGATCGAATCGGCCTACCGCCGTGAAGTACAGCTGCCATCGGGTGGTTCGATTGTTGTTGATCACACTGAAGCCCTGATTTCTATCGATATTAACTCAGCGCGTGCCACTAAAGGCACTGACATTGAAGACACGGCATATAACACCAACCTTGAAGCGGCTGATGAAGTCGCTCGTCAATTGCGTTTACGCGATTTGGGTGGTTTGGTAGTTATCGATTTTATCGATATGATGTCAAACAAACATCAGCGTGATGTTGAGAATCGGTTGCGCGATGCTGTAGCGATTGACCGTGCTCGTGTACAGACGGGTCGTATTTCTCGTTTTGGTTTGATGGAGATGTCGCGTCAGCGTTTGAAGCCTTCTCTGGGTGAAGCAACACAGATTGTATGTCCACGTTGTACTGGTAACGGTACCATCCGTACGGTTGAGTCACTGGCTCTATCACTGGTACGTATTGCTGAAGAAGAAGCGCTCAAAGATAGTACGGGTCGTGTTGAAATACATGTGCCAGTTGATGTTGCGACCTTTATGCTGAATGAAAAACGTAAGGCAATTGCTGATGTAGAAGCACAGACTGGTGTACATATATTGATCATTGCCAGTACTGCGCTGGAAACACCTCAATATCGTGTTGAGCGTGTTCGTAAGGCAGATATGCCTGAAGCTGATGATAGACCAAGCTACCTGCAAGCTGAAGTGGTAGATCAAAGTTACAGTCCTGATCAGAATAAAGAAAAACTAATTCAGCCTGAAAAACCGGCTGTGGCATCGATTACACCAGCAAGTCCTAAGCCACCGGCGACTAAAGCAACGGCGAAAGCTACTGTGAAAAAAGAGAAATCGAAGGGGCTTTGGGCGTCTATCATGGCTCTGTTTACTGGTGATGATAAAGAGAAAAAAGAGGCTAAGGGAAAAGGCCAGCAGCGTTCATCGCAAAATGGTAATCGCGGTAATCGTGGCGGACGAGGCCGAAATACTCAGCGTGGTAATCGTAATTCTGGTTCTGTTCAGAATCAGAATAAGCAGCAAGGCAATAAGCAACAAGGTAATAAGAAGCCGGCTCCGAAAGGCGATAATAAGCAGACCGCTGCAAAAGAGACTAATAAGCCCGCTGATGTAGTAAAAGATGAGAATACTGAGCAAGGTCAGTCAAGTCGTCGTGGTCGCCGTGGTGGTGGTCGCCGTAATCGAGATACTCGTAATAAACCAGCTGCACAGGAAGGTCAAATGCAGCAAGATCAGAATGCACAGAATCAGAGTGCGCCTGCTCAAGGTGATGTTACTAAGAGTGAGTCATCACAGCAGACTTCATCTCAAAATGCTCCGGCTCAAAATCAGAATAAGCCAGTGCAGGCTAAGTCAGAACAGGCAGCACCTGTGCAGAACAAGTCTGAAACACAGGAGGCTTCTACAGCGAAGTCATCTGAAAAATCTTCGCCTGATTCAGGTAATATAGTGGAAAAAACGAAACGCGAGATTAGCGGAAATATTTCGCCATCAGCGAAAGCTGCCGCATCTGCACCAGTGGCGACACCGATGCCTTCACCAGCGGCATCTGTACCCACATCAGCGGCATCTCCGGCACCGGCACCAAAGCCTGCACCTGAAGCGGCAGCATCAAAGCCAGTGCCTGTTGTATCAGCACCTGCGCCAGTAACGCCTGCTTCGGCACCTGTTAAGGAAAATGCTGAAAAAGCACCCTCAGGTGAGTAAGTCTAAATAGAATGCTGTTTCTGCAGATGGGCAATCAGCCCGTCTGCAGCGTCTTCAATCAGGTCCAGTACAATCTCAAAGCCATTACCAGCACCGTAATAGGGATCAGGTACTTCTTCAACATTGCTGTTGTCTGAGAATTTCAGGAACAGGTGGATTTTATCATCCAGCCCGGTCGGACAGATTGCCTGCAAATCATCCTCATTGCTCATATCCATGGCAATAACATAATCAAACTCGTCAAAATCACTGACGGCTACCTTGCGCGCGCGCTGAGAACTTAAATCATAGTCACGTTTGATGGCCGCTTCCTGTGAGCGAGGGTCGGGTGGGTTACCTATATGGTAGGCATGTGTACCTGCAGAATCGATATGTATTCTGTCACTGAGACCCGCAGCAGAGACCTTGTCTCGAAATACGCCTTCAGCACTGGGTGATCGGCAGATATTGCCCATGCAAACAAATAATACTTTTACCATCCTTAATTATTCCGTAAATGTTAGAAAAGCTGTCACTAAAAAATTTGAATTATACGTTGAAAAAAGCGAGCTAGAGTAGAAAATATTTTTAACCAGGACATCTAATTACATTATTAATAACAAAGATATTGCGAATAAATATCATTTAACACGATGATTTGTAGAAAATAACTTATTTTCACTTGTTTATGTTTTATAAGTAACG
>JBEQLM010000044.1:0-10016 GCA_040325975.1 Gammaproteobacteria bacterium
ACTTACAGTGAAAATGAAAATGGAGCAACAGCGACTATTACTGTGACTCGTGTTGGTGGCAGTTTTGGTACTGTTGGTGTTAACTATTCCAGTGCAGATGATAGCGCCATGGCTGGCACTGATTACACCGCAGTGAGTTCGAGTTTGAGCTTTGCTGATGGCGTACTTAGTCAGAGTTTCATTGTGGATATCATTGATGATGCGAATTATGAAGGTGATGAATCTTTACAGCTAAGTCTTAGCAACCCCACTGGTGGTGCAGGGCTGGGCAGTCCTGCGTTGGCAACACTGATTATTTCAGAAAATGATCCTGTGCCAGCTTCGGGCAGTCTGCAATTTAGCGATCTTACTTACAGTGAAAATGAAAATGGAGCAACAGCGACTATTACTGTGACTCGTGTTGGTGGCAGTTTTGGTACTGTTGGTGTTAACTATTCCAGTGCAGATGATAGCGCCATGGCTGGCACTGATTACACCGCAGTGAATTCGAGTTTGAGCTTTGCTGATGGCGTACTTAGTCAGAGTTTCATTGTGGATATCATTGATGATGCGAATTATGAAGGTGATGAATCCTTACAGCTAAGTCTTAGCAACCCCACTGGTGGTGCAGGGCTGGGCAGTCCTGCGTTGGCAACACTGATTATTTCAGAAAATGATCCTGTGCCAGCTTCGGGCAGTCTGCAATTTAGCGATCTTACTTACAGTGAAAATGAAAATGGAGCAACAGCGACTATTACTGTGACTCGTGTTGGTGGCAGTTTTGGTACTGTTGGCGTTAACTATTCCAGTGCAGATGATAGCGCCATGGCTGGCAGTGATTACACTGCCGTGAGTGGCAGTTTAAGTTTTGCTGATGGCGTAGTAAGTCAATCTTTTAATGTGGCAATACTTGATGACTCAACTTATGAAGGCGATGAAATGCTTAGCTTGGTGCTCAGAAACCCCAGTGGTGGAGCAGGCCTGACTATGCCAGCTGCTGCTTCATTGGTAATTATTGAAAATGATGTTAGTTCTGGCGGTAGTGGAGGCGGTGGTAGCAGTGGCAGTCTTGATTTAATAACATTGATGTTCTTGATTGGATTGTATCGTCGAAATTTACGAATTAAGAAATATGGTTTAGGTTATAAATTCAGGTAACCTGAAATTAAAAAAACTGTGTTCTGACCCCGGTTTTGATTAGGAATGTATAAACGGAGCGGCCTCATTATTCCCCCATGTGACTATGACAGAAGTTCCACTGCATGGGGCTGACTCAATTTCTAATTTTCCGTTAGTGGATTCAGCACGTTCGCGCATACTATTTAAACCAAAGCTGCATTTCGGTGACTTGATATCCTTGCCTAATTTATTTTTAATTTTTAATCTGTCAATGTCAAAACCACAACCATTATCTCTAATAAACATCCTCAATCCTGAATCAGTATTATTGAGTTCGAGTATTATGTTTGTAGCATTTCCATGTTTTGCAATATTGTTCATGGCCTCCTGAACAATACGAAAGATAACTACTTTCTTGTCATCGGAAATATCAGACTCATTCACATCAATCAACAGTTTGACTTTTGTTCCTGTGTAAGTGTTTTCGAATTCCCTGCAAAACCACTGCAACGTTGCCAGAGCGCCAAGATCATCTAGCATCGCAGGTCTTAAATCCATTGCTATGTTGCGAACCTCATTTATCGTGTTTTTAATTGTTACTACCAACTCATTGAGTTGGTCATATTCAATATCGTCAAAAGAATTCTTTTTATTTATTAAAAATTCTTCTAATCTGAACTTGGTTGCGCCGAGGCTTTGACCAATTGAATCATGTAACTCACAGGCAATTCTTTTTCTTTCATTTTCCTGAGCAGTAATTAAATCACGTAAAAGATTCAGGCGACATTGCTGCAATTCCTGCAACGCCTTCTCTACAATTTTTTGTGCCTCCAGTTTTTGCTTAAGCTGCTCATTTGCCTGTTTAAGCTCTAATGTTCGCTCACTAACTTTTTTCTCAAGATTTAATGCATGTTTCCTTAATGTTTTTTCTATATGTTGGCGTGTTGTAATATCATCTATTACCAGTACTGCATAACACTGGTCTTTTTCCGGGTCATAATCAGAAATCTTTTTCAAGGTGTATTGGAAGGTCTTACCAAGATGATTTTCATCTACTTTCCATTCCACCATTTCTTCATTTTTGATTTTTTTCCAGATACGAGGCCAGCCTGAAATCCAGGTGTCGTCTGCCTGAATATCAGTGAGGGATTTAAGAAAATCAGAAAGATACAATCCATCCACATTATCAACCCTGCCAATGCCCCATGCTTCTATAGTGCGATTAACACGTGTGATTTTTGCATTGTGATCCAGAGTTATAACAAGCTGAGGCAGTAAATCGACAGCCAGCTCCCAGTGCTTCTTCGCTCTGGCAATGTTATCTGTACGACTTTTTATAATGGTATTTTTGATTGATTTCCTCGATTGATTGTCCGCAAACAAACCAAATGCAGCGAGTAACACGAATATGGAGCTTCTCATCCATAATTCATTAGTACCAGAAGGTATAATTTCAAACTCTAATTCTCCATACCAGAAATAATGAATTAAAGAATCAAGCAGCCAATACAGGAGCGCTAATGGAATGGCGATCTTAAGAAAATAATTTTTCTTTTTTATATTCTTTTCTTTAGCGATATTAAAATTTGGAATTTGCAGTTTTAGTATTTTTTCAATATTGCTATTAGACATTGTAAATTTCCTTATGCGTGTGCACTAACTTTTTGTATTGCAACCCTACTGCTAATAGGTGTTTTCGTCTTATTTTTTGTCATTGCAAGGAACGACTGTTTTGGAAAAAATAAATTAATATTTAAACAATACTCAAATAGGAATCATTGTCAACTGAAAAATCAATCATTAATATCCCTTGTTTTTTATAATCATATTAATTGGGTTCGGTGTACAGTATTTATCAATTTTAGATTATCCCTAACAAGTGACGTCCCTCTGTGATGGGGTATCTAAAGATTATGTCCTTTACTGATAAATGTGAAGCGATAGTGTCGTTACGGGGTAGGTCGGCATCCCCATGCCGACGGGTTTCAGGTTGTCGAGATTGTCGGAGCAGTGGTGCAAGGAAGCACCGTTCACGAACCTAAGGATGGCAAGGGGTTCCCGACCTACGGGGTGGAGGTCTGTTATGATAAGGGGGTATCGATAGCTTATAGGGAAAAAGTCATGAAACAGACCTGTGATTCTGACATTAAAGATATAAGTCTCTCAGACGATGGCCTGAAGCGAATTGACTGGGCCTGGAAAGAAATGCGTGTGTTGCAGGAGCTGGCAACGCATTTTGTTGATGCTAAACCTCTAAAGGGTATCCGTATTAGTGGCTGCCTGCACATCACCACTGAAACGGCCAATCTGGCGAGGGTATTAAAAGCGGCGGGTGCTGATCTGGTGTTGTGTGCGAGTAATCCGCTGAGTACGCAGGATGATGTTGCCGCTGCCCTGGTCGAACATTTTCAGATTCCGGTTTATGCCATTTGCGGCGAAACTACCGAACAGTATTATCAGCATATCAATGCGGCACTGGATCACCAGCCTGTCATCACTCTGGACGATGGTGCTGATCTGGTCAGCGAAATTCACAGCACACGAACCGGTCTGATTGAAAACATGTTGGGTGGCACCGAAGAAACCACCACCGGCGTGATTCGATTGCGTGCTATGGCCAGTGAAGGTGCGCTGAAATTCCCGGTGATCGCGGTCAATGATGCGATGACCAAACACCTGTTCGATAATCGTTACGGCACCGGCCAAAGTGCGCTTGATGGCATTATTCGGGCGACCAATATTTTGCTCGCAGGAAAAACCTTTACCGTGGTGGGTTATGGCTGGTGCGGGCGTGGTATTGCGATGCGCGCCAAAGGTCATGGTGCGCATGTCGTGATTACCGAGGTTGATGCTTTGTCTGCACTGGAAGCGACCATGGATGGCTACGAGGTGATGCCACTGATGGACGCCGCGAAAATTGCTGATTTTATTATTACCGCCACCGGTGATAAGAATGTGGTGGACAGGGCGCATATGGAAGTGATGAAAGACGGTTGTATACTTGCCAACGCGGGCCACTTCAATGCTGAGATTAATATACCGGCGCTGGAAGCTCTCAGCGTCAGTCAGCAACGGCCAAGAAAATCGGTGGATGAATATACGCTGGCCGATGGTCGGCGACTTTGCCTGTTGGCAGAAGGCCGTCTGGTTAATCTGGCCGCGGCGGAAGGTCACCCGTCGGCGGTGATGGATATGAGTTTTGCTAATCAGCTGTTGTGTGTACTTCACCTGGCTGTTCATGGCGCCGATCTCGACAACGCGGTGCATAAAGTCCCGGATGAAATCGATCAGGCAGTTGCACGACTCAAACTCGCGGCGATGAATATCAACATCGATACGCTGACCGAAGAGCAGGTTAAATATCTGTCTTCGTGGCAGGAAGGCACTTAAAGAGTCTATGAACAAAAACATAAAATATCTGATTGAAGAGATTGAGGCTGACGTTCGTTACACGGCCAGTTATATTGGCAAAAACAAGCTCGATAAAAGAGTCATGCAGGCCATGGCTGAGGTGCCAAGAGAAGAATTTGTGCCGAAATATTTACAATCTCATGCCTATGATAATGGCCCTCTACCCATAGGCTTTGGCCAGACAATTTCACAGCCCTACATTGTCGCGCTGATGTCTGATCTGCTGGCAGTCAAACCTGAGCACAGTGTGCTTGAGATCGGTACGGGTTCGGGTTATCAAACCGCGATTTTGGCGCAGCTCTGCGCAAAAGTATTTAGCGTGGAATATATTGCCGAGCTCAGTAAACTGGCTGAAGAGTGCTTTAAGAAACTTGATTATAAAAATATTGAAACCCGTGTCGGCAATGGTTATCAGGGCTGGCAGGAACATGCTCCTTATGATGGCATTATTGTCACAGCCGCTGCAACGCATATTCCGCAGGCGCTAATCGATCAACTAAAACCGGGTGGCAATCTTGTTATACCGGTGGGTGGGTCACATTTCAGCCAGTCTCTTATGCTGGTGAAAAAAGATCTGGCAGGTGAAATCGAGATCAAAAATATTCTCGACGTTGTCTTTGTGCCTCTGGTGCATGATGAAGGATATGAGAATAATTCTGTGCACTAAGTGTGATTACATTAATGTACTAAGCGTAGGATGTCGGTGAGGCACGAACCGCATCTGTCGAGAAATTACAGGTTACAGGTGCCGGGAGTAAGCGTGAATAAACGGCGAATATCAGATGTGATTATGGCGACGACTGGTTTCATACTATCGCCGCTGTCATGGTGGAACGATATGCTGGTCAATGTACCGCTGGCTTATTTATTCTCATGGCCGTTTTCGAGAATGCACGAACAACTGTTTGTTCCGGCTTTCATAACAGGCTACTGGCTGACAAATTTACTGGGCTTGCTCATGCTGCATCTGGGCAGTGCGGGCCTTTTGCAAAAACAGCACGACAAGTTTAGCTTTAAGTTCAGTTTTATCGTGTCGTTAATTTATTCCGCCCTTATCTTTGTCATAGTGATGCTGGGGTGGATAGAGTCGCCTGCAGAATATTTATCAATGAGGAATTCGTGATGACACAAATTAGCCTGTCGTTAACCGCATCGCCCTACAGCGAATCGCCCGTAGAAATTGTTGAGCGAAAAGGTATTGGCCATCCGGATACTATCTGTGATGCACTGGCTGAAGAATTGAGTCGTTCGCTGTGCCAGTTTTATCTGAAAAACTTTGGATTCATTCTGCATCACAATGTCGACAAGGTGCTTTTGCGCGGTGGCTCCTCAAAAGCTTCATTTAATGGCGGTGAGGTATTAGTGCCGATGGAGATATATATGGCAGGGCGTGCCACCTTCGAATATAAAGGCATTAAGGTGCCGGTGGACGAACTGGTTGAAAGCAGTTGTCGAAACTGGCTGGAGACGAACATCAGCGCGCTGGATGCGTTTCGACACATAACCATTTATAACCTGATAAGACCGGGTTCCAGTGATCTGGTGGAACTGTATTTGCGCCAGCAACAAACCGGCGTCGCGCTGGCGAATGATACTTCCTGCGGTGTCGGTTACGCCCCGCTGAGTGAGCTGGAACAGGTGGTGCTGGAAGTTGAACACGCACTGAATTCGGTGGCGATAAAATCTCAACATCCAGAGATTGGCGCTGACATAAAAGTGATGGGGGTAAGACGGCATCATCATTTTGATTTAACCGTTGCCTGCGCTTACATTGATCAACACATTAAGGACATTGTTGATTATCAGGTAAAAAAATCACAGTTGAGCCAGCTGGTTGAAACCATTGCGGCTAAACATACCGATATGGTCGTGAAAGTGGCGGTTAACAGTGCCGATGATATTGCCGCGCATAGTGTCTATTTGACGGTAACCGGCACCTCGGCTGAAGCGGGTGATGACGGTGAAGTAGGGCGCGGCAATCGCGTTAACGGATTGATATCCCCGTACCGCCCAATGAATATGGAAGCTGCAGCAGGTAAGAACCCGGTGACTCATGTCGGCAAACTGTACAATATTCTGGCGCAAGTGATCGCCAGTGAAGTCGTCGATCAGTTGGCGGGTGTCGAAGAATGTTACTGCTATCTGGTCAGCCAGATTGGCAGTCCCATTGATGAACCCAAAGTCGTAGACCTGAAACTGCATCTGCAGGAAGGTGTAACGATGAGCAGTGTTCAAGCGCAAGTCGAGGAAATTATCAGGAATAAACTGGCAGGTATACAGAATATTCAGCAGGACGTGGTGGCTGGTCTGATAGTGTATTAGCATGTAAGGGTGCTGACCTGCGGCCTCACCACATCTTACGGTGCAGATTACTGGTATGATTAAGGCATCTAGCGGAATGATGAATGACTATGAAATCAATATCTTGTAAAAATAAATCCATTAATCGAAAGGGTTATCTGTGTCTGGCTGCCAGTGTGCTTTTACTAGTGTCTGCTCAGGCGCAAGCTAACTGTGAAGCCGAAGCTGCACCACGAGTCAATTGGGCGGGTTGTGATAAAAGCGGGCAGGATTTCAGTGCTAAGGATCTGAGCAATGCGGTGTTGAGTCATGCCAATCTGCAGGGGGCTAATTTTTCTGGTGCACGTTTAAAACACGCTGATTTTGATCTTTCAGATATAAGTAATGCTGTGTTCGATAAGGCACGTATGCAGGGCGCTCGACTGGTGGGTGTGAAGGCTGAGAAGGCTTCTTTTAAAGAAGCGATTATGGATGATGCCAGTTTTAGTCGCTCTGAAATGAATCAGGCCAATTTTGAGCAAGCCCGGCTCAAGCATGCGAAGTTCTATGAGACCAAATTAGCCGGCGCTAATTTCACGGGTGCATTTTTACAAAGCGCCATTTTCTCACGGGCTTTTCTGGTTAAGGCAGTGTTTGATGGCGCGGATTTATCTCAGGCAGAAATGAAATCGGTATCAGCTGAGTCTGCCAGTTTTAAAAAGGCGATTTTGACTTCCGCCGTGCTCGACGAGGCTGATTTAAAGTTCGTTGATTTCAGTGGTGCCGATTTGAGTAAGGCTTCATTGCGTGATGCGGTAATTGATGACGCTGTCTTTGACGATGCCAAAACGGGCAGGGCAATCTGGTTTGATTTGAAACGCTGCCGTGCTAGTTCGATTGGTGCTTGTCAATAGTCGCAACTGATTTTTTAAATATTTTCACAGGTTTTAATAATAATGAACGCACAAAGTTTTCTCGATGCCATGGCATCAACCGCTAACGATTTGAATCTTGATGAACACATGAACCTGATATCAAAAGACGTTGCCGTTTTTGGTGTGCCTGGTTTTGAAGTAATTGCTTATCAGGACTGGTTTAACCAGTGCCAGCATGAATTTGAAAATAAATTACTGAAAAAAGTCTCTTATCAGGGTTTGAGCATCGTTGCTGAAACACCAGAGCGCGTCATGTTTAAGTCTATTGAAACGGTTGAAGGTTCTGATGGTGAAATCAATTCTAATGGTATTGAGTTCATTATCCAGAAAGAAGATGACGGTCAATGGCGCGTTAGTCAGGAAAGGATTCTTCCAGAAGATGAGCTAGAAAATGACCAGAGGCGGGGGGCGCTTTAAAGCTTATTTATCGGCAGGATTAACCGGGTTCACGTATGGACATGGGAAGGCTGTGTGCTTAGCCCTGATTCAGTAAATTAGCCTCTATAAATAGATTAAAAGACCTTATTAAGTACTTAAATCCTCACAAAAACAGTCTAAATAATATGCTTAAAGCCTGATAAGACGCCTTCTTAAGTGTATTTGTTGTTTTTAAAATAAATCAAAATAACGCTGCATATATTGCAATATTAGACTATAATAATATTCTGCATTTACCCAGAAGAGGAGAGTCATAATGTTAATTATTGACACCTTGACTTATGCATTGTTGGCAGCGGCGATAGTTACAATCATTACTATCATCAGTCTTGCTAAATCGTGATTTCATAAGTCTTTTAAATGGGACAAAAATAGAACGAATATAATTGGTGAAAAGCAGCTTGTCTCTGACGAGCTGCTAGCCATTCTAGTTTTTCTGACTAGATAACGTGGCTCAATGTCTTCCTGCAATAACTGTTAACCATCTCAATAAATTTATCTCTGTCGATGAGCTCGGCACCCAGTGATTCCATGTGTTCTGAGTAAACCTGAACGTCGATAAGTTTGGGTTTGATGGTGTTACATAAATATTCTAAGGCAACTTTTGATGCATCGGTTTGTTTGCTGAACATGGATTCACCGAAAAACATCTGTTCAATTTTTATGCCGTACAGGCCACCCACCAGTTCATCATTATTCCAGCATTCTATTGAATGTGCGTGACCGAGTTCATGTAGTTGGCAATAGGCCTGTAACATTTCATTGTCGATCCAGGTGCCAGCTTCATCTTTTCTGGGTGAGCTGGCGCAGGCCTGCATGACTTGACGAAAAGCGGTGTCTATTCTGATTTCATACAGTTTTTTGTTTAGTGTTTTTTTCAAGCTGCGCGATATTTTTAATTTTTTTGGATATAACACGCAACGTGGATTGGGTGACCACCAGAGAATAGGTTGGTCATCGCTGTACCACGGGAATAGACCCTGGCTGTAAGCTTGTAACAATGTTTCTGGTTTGAGGTTGCCACCGACGGCAAGCAGACCATCGGGTTCAGTGAGCGCGAGCTTTGTATCCGGGAATGGGCCGCTGAAGTCTTCGGCTAAATAAAAAGGTGTATCGTTCATGGCTTTTTAAAGGGTGATGCTTCGATCAAGCTTTGGCCATATTCCAGCATGGCCTGTTCTTCGCGTTGTAGAAAATCTGTAATCGCGCCTCTAAAACCTTCATGTGCGATGTAATGTGCAGATTGGGTTTTCACTGGCAGGAAGCCGCGCGATATTTTGTGTTCGCCCTGTGCACCAGGTTCGAAGTATTGTAATTTTTGTTGGATGCAATACTCGATGCCAGTATAGTAACAAACTTCAAAGTGCAGGCTGTCGTAATTTTCATAACAACCCCAGTGACGACCATATAAAGTAGTTTTTCCCTGAAAACAAATAGCGCCTGCAACAATTTTATTTTGGTGTAATGCAAAGATGGCGACGAGTTTGTGAGCCATGGCCTGAAAAAACTCAAGTGTCAGTGTGGCAGTACCAGATTTTTTCATGAAGGTGATCTGGTAAAATTTATAGAGTGTTTGCCATTCATCTTCTGAAAGTTCATTGCCTGTTTTTATTGTTATCTGAATGTTTTCATCAGTCACTCTTCGACGTTCACGTTTAATATTTTTACGTTTCTTGCTGCTGAGTTGTTCTAGAAACTGATCGAAGTTTTTATAGTTGTGATTCTGCCAGTGAAACTGATAATCAAAACGCATCATCAGGTTTTCTTTTTTTAACGCTGCGATGTCATCATCTTCGCAGAATAGCCAATGCATACTCGACAGGTTTTTACGTTCAACTATATCCAGTGCGCCCT
>JBEQLM010000045.1:0-9797 GCA_040325975.1 Gammaproteobacteria bacterium
CCATTTTCGAGTTCACGGATACCACGCGGCTGGCCGAAATAAATACCACCTGTGAGTTCGCGCACGATCATAATATCCAGACCCGCAACCACCTCTGGTTTCAGCGAAGAAGCATCAGCCAATTGTGGGTACAAAATCGCAGGTCGCAAGTTAGCGAACAAACCCAACTCGGAACGCAAACCTAACAGGCCACGCTCAGGGCGCAACTCTCTGGGTAAAGCTTCGTACTGAGGACCACCAACAGCACCCAATAAAATAGAATCAGCTTCCTTAACCAATGCTAAAGTTTCATCCGGTAGTGGCTTACCCGCGGCATCATAACCAGCACCGCCAACAGGGGCTTCGGTCAATTCCAGATCAAGCCCCTCGCTTTTAAGATGCTCCAGCACTTTAACGGCCTCAGCAACGATCTCAACACCAATACCGTCACCCGGCAAAATTGCAATTTTTTTACTCATACTTAATCCAGTCTTCTTTTTTGTTTATCTGTACAGCAGCCAATTAAGGGTGGCAAATTATACGTGATTAACTATCTGCTGTCTGTCAACCCTGTTTTTTATCTAGTGAGAAAAGGGGTTAGTCGTTTTATCCACCGAAAAAGTCGCCTCTTCAGAATCACCCGCTTCTACAGAAGCCGCAGATTTTTTCTGTTTTTCACCCGCATCCATATCAGTACAATCTGAAATTTCAGCAACCGCCGTATTAGCGATTACATTCAGCAATTCAAATTTTCGTTTATAAGGCTGATAACTTTGCCCAAATTCAAGCTTCATCGAAGCATCCACGCGTAGATAGTGAACCCGCCCTTCAACCACTTTCAGCACATGCTCCACGGCAGGCGTATTACCTTCAATGGCCGCCAGCTTTATTGCATGTTGCCCCGGTGATAAATAAAGCTGTTTATAGTCACCATTGCTCATAGCAAATGTTTTAATGCCGGCAATACTCACATCAGGTGTCAACATCACATTAGCAGCCTTAATCGGACGATAGATATAAACCACCGAACCTTTCTCAGCCGATGCTAAAACTGGCACAAACAATACTTTATTAGAGCTACATGCCACTAGAAACACCAGCACAGCTAAAACCATATTGTTACGCCACGATCTCATCTAAAACAGCCACGGTGCCTGCGGGCGTCTTTTAGCCTCGTAAGCTTTGATGTCATCAGCATGCTGCAAGGTCAAAGCAATATCATCAAGACCATTCAACAAACAGTGCTTACGGAATTCATCCACCTCAAAACTGATCGGCGCTTGCCCTTCCATCGTAATAACTTGCGAATCCAGATCAATCGACAATTCAAAGCCAGGGCTCTTTTCTATCGCCTTAAAAATTGAATCAATGATTTCGACAGCCAATACAATCGGTAACAAACCATTTTTAAAACTGTTATTAAAAAAGATGTCAGCAAAACTGGGCGCAAGCACAGCACGGAAGCCAAAGTCATCCAAAGCCCAGACCGCATGTTCACGTGATGAACCACAACCGAAGTTTTCTCTGGCTACCAAAATTGTCGCTTTATCAAATGGTGATTGATTCAAAATAAAATCAGGATTCACTCGACGGCCATCATTATCGATATCCGGCCCACCTTCATCGAGGTAACGCCAGTCATCGAATGCATTCGGGCCAAAGCCGGAACGTTTAATCGATTTCAAAAACTGTTTAGGAATAATCGCATCCGTATCGACATTGGGTCGATCCATCGGTGCAACAATACCTTTGTGTTGTTTAAATACTTGCATGATTAACCAACCTCATTCACATCAGAAAAATGACCCGCAATCGCCGCCGCCGCTGCCATCGCCGGGCTCACCAAATGCGTACGACCACCTGCACCCTGACGACCTTCAAAATTTCGATTCGATGTTGAAGCACAACGCTCACCCGATTCCAATCGATCTGCATTCATAGCCAAACACATGGAACAACCCGGTTCGCGCCATTCAAATCCTGCAGTGATAAAAATTTTATCCAGACCTTCTTCTTCGGCCTGCTGCTTTACCAAACCCGACCCCGGCACCACCATCGCCAATTTCACGTTGCTTGCCACCTGTTTACCTTCAGCGACTTTTGCCGCTGCGCGTAAATCTTCGATACGCGAATTGGTGCAGGAGCCGATAAAGACCTTATCAATGGAAATCTCATTGATCGGTGTACCTGCTTTCAAATCCATATAAGCTAATGCCTTGCGCATACCGTCGGCTTTAACACTGTCGGCCTCTTTATCCGGATCAGGTACAACGGCATCAATCGCCACCACCATTTCTGGCGAAGTACCCCAGGTCACCTGCGGTTTAATTGAAGCCGCATCAATGTGAATAGTGTGATCGAATTTGGCATCAGCATCAGAATGCAATTCTTTCCATTCCGCAATCGCCTGATCCCAATCTCCTGCTGTCGGTGAATAAGGACGACCCTTCACATATTCAATGGTCGCACTATCTACCGCCACCATGCCCGCACGTGCACCGGCTTCAATCGCCATATTACAAACCGTCATTCGGCCTTCTATACTCAACGCGCGAATTGCATCACCACCAAACTCAATGGCATAACCTGTACCACCGGCTGTGCCGATTTCGCCGATCACCGCCAAGACAATATCCTTCGCGGTAACGCCAGCACCAACTTCACCGTCAACACTCACTAACATGTTTTTACTTTTCTTCTGCAACAAACATTGCGTCGCTAATACATGCTCAACTTCAGATGTGCCGATACCAAATGCCAAAGCCCCAAAAGCACCGTGTGTTGAAGTATGCGAATCACCACAGACCACCGTCATGCCCGGCAAGGTCGCGCCCTGCTCGGGGCCGATGACATGCACAATGCCCTGACGAATATCGGACATGACAAATTCGGTCAACCCAAATTCCTGACAGTTTTTATCCAGCGTTTCCACTTGCAATCGCGCCACCGGATCTTCGATACCGGCGCTACGATCTGTCGTCGGTACATTATGATCAGGCACCGCCACAACAGAATTCACCCGCCAGGGTTTACGACCCGCTATACGCAAGCCTTCAAAAGCCTGCGGCGATGTCACCTCATGAACCAAATGGCGATCTATATAAAGTAACGCGGTGCCATCATCTTCGCTACGCACCACGTGCGCATCCCATAATTTGTCGTATAAGGTTTTAGCTGTCATTGGATTCACTCATTCAATTCTTTAATTAATTCAAACTCTGGTACTGAGGTTAGACCCGAATAACAAATAACACAAATTCATTATTTTCATAATATCCATTCCATTTTGTTATATGATAGAAGCATGGATATACAGAACATTCGTGCCTTTTTAGCTGTCAGTGAAACCGAATCATTTTCGCGTGCTGCTGAACGCCTTTTTCTAACGCAGCCAGCCATCAGCAAACGCATACAAACCATGGAACAGCATCTCAATATCAGCCTGTTCGATCGCATCGGCAAAAGCGTGCAACTCACCGAGGCAGGCCAGGCACTCATCCCCGGCTATCGACGCATTCTCGATGAACTGGAAGAAAGCGAACGCATCATCAGCAATCTGCGTGAAACCACACGCGGCCATCTACGCTTTGCCACTAGCCATCACATCGGCCTGCATCGCCTGCCCGCCGTATTACGCCAATTTTCAAAAGACTATCCTGATGTTGATCTTGAATTACAATTCATGGATTCAGAACAAGCCTGTCAGCAAGTGCTACATGGTGACATCGAACTGGGTATTGTCACTCTGCCGACACAGCCCGATGAACGCCTCACACTACAAAACGTCTGGCACGATCCTATGCACTGCGTGGTCGCCGCTGATCATCCGCTGGCCGCAAATAAGAAAATTACCCGTTCTGATTTACTCAGCCAGCCATCGATCCTGCCCTCCTCCGATACTTACACTCGTGCTTTGATTAATCGGGCACTTAAACTTGATGACAATACCAATATCCTGATGGAAACTAATTATCTGGAAACCATCAAAGCCATGGTGCAAACCGGTATTGGCTGGGGCGTGATACCCGACTCTATGTTAGATGATTCACTTAGGGTGATTGATATTAATCATATTAAAATGCAACGTGAATTGGGAGTGGTTTTTCATAAATCTCGAACGAGATCAGGGCCAGCGAATGCGCTGCTTGAATTGTTGGGTAAAAAATAGAGCTCCTGTTTACTGACTTACCCAGCTATTCCATAACATCCTGCCCCAAGAAAAGCATTGGGGGAAACCTCAGCTTCCAACTTTGCCTACACGTCGGTTGAATCAGCTTCCCTGCTGATCAACCTCACAGGCCGTCCATGGCGAATTGCCACTTGTAGTGGTCAAATTTGTCTACGGTGAAAGCTTTTAATACAAAACCCCAACCCAAATAACCACCACCATACTGATAGCAATAAACACCGCCGTAGAACCCATATCCTTAGCTCTCCCCGACAACTCATGCACCTCATCACCAATACGATCAACCACAGCCTCAATCGCAGAGTTGATTAACTCAACAATCAAAATAAACAACAGACTACTAATTAAAATCGCTTTGTCCATCAGGGTTTCACCAAAATACAGGGCGATGGGTGCGAGTACGATGCATAACCATAATTCCTGTCGAAAGGCAGCTTCATTTTTGTAGGCGGCTTTAAAACCTAACCACGAGTAACCTGCTGCATTAATAATTCTAGTGAAACCTGTTGCGCCGGTTTTTGCCATGATGTTTTCTCTTTAAGAATTCGGTTGATCGTTGAGTTGTTGCAGGCGTTCTTTGGTGCCTACGTCTGTCCATGCGTTTTTGTATAACTCACCGCTAACTTTTTGTTTTGTCATTTTTTCTTTTAATATCGGTGCGAGTGAGGTAACGCCTTCGGGGTAGCCGGCGAAAAACTGTTTTGTGTATATGCCGATGCCGCTGTAGGTATAAAGTGATTCACCGGAATTTTGTAACCAGCCATTTTTCAGTGCGAAATCACCTTTGTCATTGTGCTCGGGGTTTTCTACCATGACCAGATGGGCTTCGCCTTCCAGTTTTAAATTCAGCAATTGTTTGAAATCGTAATCGGTGAAGATGTCGCCATTGATAATTATAAAAGGTTCATCGCCGAGCAAAGGTAATACTTTGATGATGCCACCGGCGGTTTCTAATGCCTGATCGCCTTCGTCAGAATAACGAATGTTTAAATTATATTTTTCACCGTTACCTAGTGTTTGTTGAATTTGATCACCCAGCCACGCGGTGTTGATGATGACTTCTTTGATACCGGCCTGTGCCAGTTTGTATAGATGATATTCGATGAGACTTTTTTCACCGACTTTGAGTAATGGTTTTGGCGTGCTGTCGGTGAGTGGGCGTAAGCGCTCACCTCGACCGGCGGCCAGTATCATGGCTTTCATGCTGACGTCACTTCGGGGTGATTCAACACGGTCTGTTCGAGTAGTTGCTGTAAGGGTTTAAGTTCTTCATAACGTTCACAGGCATCGACGACATATTTAAGTGTTAGCGGTAAGTCATCAAGATATTGTTTCTTGCCATCACGGTAGTTGAGACGAGAAAATATACCGAGTACTTTTAGATGACGTTGTACGCCCATAAAATCGAACCACTTTATAAACTCTGAGGTTTCAAAATGGGGTTTGTGGACCAGGCCGGATCTAAATAAATAATCATCCAGCCATTTTTCTATTTTTTCTCTTGGCCATTCGATGTAACAATCTTTGAATAATGAGACCAGATCATAAGTACAGGGACCGATCACGGCATCCTGATAATCAATGATGCCGGGGTTATCTTTCTGGGTGAGCATTAAGTTACGTGAATGATAGTCACGGTGGACAAATGTTTGCGGCTGTTCGAGTGCGCTTTGAATTAGCAGTTCGAATGTGGCGGCCAGTTTTATTTTTTGTTCGTCATTCAATTGCACATCGAGGTGACGATTTAAATACCATTCTTCAAATAACGCCATTTCATCGCGCAGCCGCTGTTCATCATAAGTCGGTAGATCGCTCATCGCTTCGGCATTGATTTTTTGCATGTGTATCAACGAAGACACGGCATCGGTGTACAGGGTTTCAGCATGTTTTTCGTTCAGGTGATCCAGATAAGGCTGGTCGCCTAAATCGGTTAACAATAAAAAACCCTGCTCAAGATCCTGTTCGATAATTTCGGGGGCGTTGACGCCGGCATTACGTAGAAGTTTTGTCACATGAATAAATGGCCCACAATCTTCTTTCTCGGGCGGAGCATCCATGACCACGTAAGTCTGGCCGGTGTTTTTGTCGGCAGTGCGAAAATAACGACGAAAGCTGGCATCCGCTGAGGCGGGCACGACATCTGAAAAGGAGTAAGCAGACATGGTGTTTAACCAGTCCTGTAATAATTCCTGACGATCTTTATGTGTAGGTTTCAATTTATTGGTAACTTATGGTTTAAAATGTTGCAGTAATTCTAGCAGTTGTTTGTAAAATTAGCGGGTGAATAAATGAAGAATCCAGTAATTGTCGTCGGTATGGGTGAAATGGGCAGTGTCTTTGCACGCGGTTTTCTGCGTGTCGGGTATCCGGTATTCCCTGTGGTAAGAGGCATGGATATGGCCAGCGTTGCTGATGAAGTCAGCGAGCCTGAGTTAGTCCTTATCGCTGTGGCTGAAGCTGATCTTCATTCGGTGCTGCAGCAAATACCTTCAACATGGTCTGACCGACTGGTGTTATTGCAGAATGAATTGTTACCCAATGACTGGTTACAATACGAACTTGATCCAACGGTGATCTCAGTCTGGTTCGAAAAGAAAAAGGGTATGGATTCAAAAGTGATTATCCCCTCCCCCGTGTTCGGAAAACACGCCAGCCTTGTAGCCGAAGCACTGGCTTCTATTGATATTGCTACTCATGTCTTACAGAACAGCGAAGCTTTGCTGTTCGAGCTGGTGCTGAAGAATGTTTATATTCTGACCACCAATATTGCGGGTCTGCAAACAGGGGGCAATGTCGGTGAGTTGTGGGCGGATCATCGAGATGCGGCTACTGCCGTAGCTAACGAAGTGATTGAATTACAACAGGCTTTGACTGGTCAGCAGTTCGACTCAGCGGCTTTGATCGATGGCATGGTGAATGCCTTTAATGGTGATTTGAATCATCAGTGCATGGGACGTAGTGCACCGGGACGATTGGCACGGGCTCTGGAACTGGCTGAGAAGAATGGATTGAATCTGGAGGCGCTGAAGAAAATCGGTGCGGCTTCACTCGCTTAAGCCTGTATCACCAATTTTGGTGGCGCATCGCCATTAATGACGGTGGTAATAATCGCCGCATATTCAACACCAAGGCGGCTATAAACATCATCCAGTGACATGTGCAGTACATTAGCAGTAATAGCGCGCACAACTCCGGCATGGCCAACGATAAGAATATGTTTGCCTTCGTGTGTCGAAGCAATCGATAGATAAGCATCCCATACGCGTTTGGAAAATTCTTCCAGGCCTTCAGCACCTTCGGGACGGTTGTGAACTGGATCAGTGTAAAAATGATTCAGCGCTTCACTGTCATCAGCCAGAATTTCTTCGGGGGTTAAACCTTCCCAGACACCAAAGCCAATTTCTTTCATATCCTCTTCGATGATGCAGGGAATGTCGGCTGAATCAGCCAGTGCCTGAGCAAAATCCAGAGCACGTGCAAGCGGTGAGGAAACGATGAGATCCCATGGAGGCTGTTCTGGAATCGAGTTCCACATCTGCTGCCAGCCTTTTTCGGTGAGCGGGTCGTTGACGCCGTAACCTCGGTAACGGCGACCACCTTCAGGTTCGCCGTGGCGTATTACATCAATCTTTGTCATTCTAATTTCGCTTACTTGGTTATTTAAAATATTCAGTATGCTGTTTAGTATGAGCGCTTTGCACGAAGTAGATTTTTCGTTAGGACAAGGCAAAAATGGTCGAAAAGGCGCAGTTTACAATTCGTAAATGAGCACTTTGAGACTATTTTTAACACAGGCATAGCGAAAAAGATGCTTTGTGCAAAGTGCTCATCAGCCCAGCCAGCCACCTAGTGTTAACAACGCCAGCACTGCAATCCAGATAAGAATCGAGCGCATGACTAAACTACGGGCAGAACGGATGCCGGAAATTTCATCGGTCATTTGTTGATGACTTAAGGCACCCAAGCCAGTGCTGACTAAAACATCGTAATTGGACAACGCTATATTGCCTTCATGGGGACGACTTCGGTAGGCATGAATGGCACCATCAAAATGGCCGGTGAGTGCATAGCCGATGGATAATAAACGTGCGGGTGCCCAGGCCATAGCAGATTGAACCAGTGTCGCCGCATCTTGCATTGCCGTATCTTCGTTTTGTTTGCTGATGTTGGTGGTAAAACGGTAAAGCACGGCACCTAGTGGGCCTAGCAGCACAAACCAGAATAATATCGAAAACACACGTTCATTGCTGGTGCTGAGTATGGCGCGAGTGACATCGGTGATTTGTTGATCTGGCGAGCTGGAAGCTGAACGTCCGGTGATTACACTGGCATAATGCAAAGCTTCATCATCATCGCCCAGACTTCGAGCATCAAGATAGGCTTCAATGTCACTGACCAGGCAATCTGGTCCCAGACAATAAAATAAAACAGGGAAGCTGAGCAATAGATAAGGAATGCCCCAGAGAATATCAAACAGGGCAAATTGTAATAGTATGAGAACCAGTACCGGCGCAGCCAGCACCACAATAAATTTAAGCCCGCCGCTATCTATTTTGATACGACTACTGAGAGTATAGGTATAGTTTTCGAACCATGACAGGTCACGTAAATGGTGCCAATGCCGGAAGGTATGGTCGAGCATTAAGCTGATAATGATAGAGATTAAAGCCATGTTTTTAATATTTGTTACAACAGTAATTAAATAATAGCACTACTCGGCTATTTGTCTAACACCATTCATGTCAGTAGTTGCCTCAGCTTGTCCCAATCGAAGCCCGTACCGGGGTCGGTTTTGCGTCCCGGCGCAATATCACTGTGGCCAGTCAGCCGATTTTTATTGATGTTGGGATAACTTCTAATCAGAGCATTAATTAATTTTGCCAGCTGTTGATACTGAATATTCTCGAATGCTGAATCATCCGTGCCTTCCAGCTCGATACCAATCGAAAAATCATTGCAGGTCTCGCGCCCTTCATAACATGACTGCCCAGCGTGCCAGGCACGTTGATGAAAAGGTACAAATTGCTGCACAGTGCCATCTCTGCGAATCAATACATGCGACGAGACTTTTAATTCATGAATTTCTTTGAAATAGGGATGTTCATCGGCGGGCAGCGCATTGGTGAATAGCTTTTCGATCCACGAGCCACCGTATTCACCCGGTGGCAGGCTGATGGAATGGATTACGAGCAGGTCGATATCGGTATCTACAGGCCGTTCATCCGTATTGGCTGAGGCAGTATATTGGGCATTTTCGATCAGACCGGTTTTAGTATTTATTTTCACGAGTGTATATTTATATTTATTTGAATAGGCTCAATTATAGTTAGCTGATAGCTAAGTTGGTGATTGTAGAGAAGTATTTTCTTAAAGAGGTGATTATCGAAAAAATCAATCCCCCATTACGCAGTAATGACAATCATTCTCCAGCCAGTACAATGGGCGCCTGAATTAAGGGCGCAAAGTTGAACACATCTAATAAACCAAAATTAAATCCCCAGCAAGCTAAGGCGGTTCATACCATTGATGGTCCGATGCTGGTGCTGGCTGGCGCGGGTAGTGGTAAAACTCGTGTCATTACCGAGAAGATCGCTTATCTGATTGGCCCCTGCGGTATCGCGGCCAACCG
>JBEQLM010000046.1:0-9777 GCA_040325975.1 Gammaproteobacteria bacterium
CAACACCAATCTGGCAAAGCAGTACCTGTGGAATGCACCTTGTCACCACTTAACATAAACGGTAGGCAAGAAGGGTCAGTGGTTGCATTTCGTGACATTTCCAATCAAAAAATGCTGGAAGAGCGTTTGCGCTGGCAGGCCACTCACGATTATCTAACCGAAGTTTACAATCGCCGTTATCTGGAAATGCAGCTGGAAGAAGAAATTCGCCATGTGCAGCGTAGCGGGGTAACTAGTGCGATAGTGTTTCTGGATCTGGATCACTTCAAATATGTGAATGATACTGTGGGTCACGATGCGGGTGATAAATTGCTGATAGAAATCAGTTATTTGTTAATTAAGCAGTTAAGAAGAAATGATGTGGTTGCACGAATTGGCGGTGATGAATTCGCTATTATTCTGAAAAATGTTGATGAGGATCTGGCCATGAGCCTGGCCGATGGTTGTCGAGAAGCGTTGGCAGGTTTGCGCGTGCCACACGATGAAAAATCCTACCACGTACAAGCCAGTGTCGGTGTTGCCATGATAGAAGGTGAAGCAATATCGGCGGGTGATGTTCTGGCGGACGCAGATATTGCCTGTCATGTAGCAAAGCGTATGGGACGTAATCAAACGCATTTTTACGATAAAAATGATGGTGAGCGTAATACCATGGGCAGCGAGCTGGGCTGGTCAACCCGACTTCGTGAAGCATTGCAGAATGATGATTTTGAATTGCATTTCCAGCCTATTCTTGATTTACATGATATGGATTTAGTTGACTTGCCTATTCAAAACGGATTGTTGTGGCAACGCTATCTGAAAATGAATAAACCCAGATACAGCTATGAGGTTTTAATTAGGTTGCGTGCGGAAAATGGTGATTTATATTTGCCTGATTCATTTTTACCTACCGCTGAACGTTTCAATATGATGATTGATATAGATATGTGGGTGGTCGAGCATGCTTTACGTACCTTGGCTGAGTTAGGCCAGGAGCAGGGGAAAATTTGTTTATCGTTGAATCTTTCCGGTAATACGCTGGATGATGATGAAGCGGCAGATCGAATTAAAGGCCTCATTAAAAAGCATGGTATTTCGCCTGATGATTTAGTATTTGAGATTACCGAGACTAGTGCCATTGCGAATATGGATCAGGCTAATCATTTTATTTCTATGTTGAGTGAGATTGGTTGTCGTTTTTCTCTGGATGATTTTGGTTCAGGTTTCTGTTCCTTCTCTCAACTCAAGAGCTTGCCATCAGATTATGTGAAAATTGATGGCCAGTTTGTAAGAAATATGGCACGTGGCTCAACTGATAAGGCTATCGTCACTGCGATGAATGATGTGGCGCATTCTTTGTCACGATCAACGGTGGCTGAATACGTTGAGAGTCCGGAAGTGATGCGCTTGCTGAAGGTCTGTGGTGTGGATCGTGTTCAGGGTAATTATATCTCTCCTCCACTAGAGTGTTTGCCTCACGGCAATGTGGTGAAGTTACCTCTTCAGTTAGTAAAAAATAAAAAACAGATTATTTAATGTTTAACCAGTCTTTAGGTTTTAAGTAATAGTCATAAAGTTCAGATTCAGCGCTATTTGCTTCAGGTTTCCATGCGTATTTAAAATGAACTACCGGTGGCAGGGACATCAAAATTGATTCTGTGCGGCCACCAGTTTGTAGCCCAAATAGAGTGCCACGATCATAAACCAGATTGAATTCAACATAGCGACCACGGCGGTAAAGCTGGAATTCACGTTGTGCCTCGGTGTATTCGGTATTTTTTCTACGCTGTACGATGGGCAAGTAGGCTTTCAGGTAATGGTCGCCGATGCTTTGTGTGAAGTCAAAACATGAGCTAAATCCGGCTTCATTTAAATCATCAAAAAATAAACCCCCGATACCTCGTTGCTCGTCACGATGTTTCAGATAAAAATATTCATCGCACCATTTTTTATATTTGGGATAAGCCTCGTCGCCGAACGGCAGACAAGCTTGTTGTGAAGTTTGATGCCAGTGAATGCAATCATCTTTGTTGCCGTAGTACGGTGTTAGGTCAAAGCCGCCGCCAAACCACCAGACTGGGTCAGCGCCCTCTTTGCGTGCGATGAAGAAGCGCACGTTGGCATGTGAGGTTGGAATCATTGGGTTGCGCGGATGAATCACCAGCGACACACCCATAGCCTCAAATTCTCTGCCAGCTAATTCAGGTCGATGCGCAGTTGCGGAAGCGGGTAGTTTTCCACCAGTGACATGGGAGAAGTTTACACCAGCCTGTTCAAATACATCACCATCTATAAGCACGCGGGTAATGCCGCCACCGCCACCATTTTCTCGCTGCCACTCATCAATAATAAACTCGGCTTTGCCATCTTCTTTGGCAAGGCTCTGGCAAATGTTTTTTTGAAGGCTGAGTAAATATTGTTTTACGGCCTGGGTATCGGGTAGTGACATGCTTTAGCTCGAGATGATAGTTATATTTTAGGGGCGAACAGTTGAAAGATTATCTAGTGTTTTTATGGTTGATGCATGTCCGCTGAGATGGCGTTCATCAATTAATATGGCATCTACTTTATCATGAAAATATTTATGTGCCTCCAATGCGTTGCGAGCGGTTTTCTTGCCGCTTGGGTTTGCGCTGGTTGAAATAATCGGATGGCCTAGTCGCTGGCAGAGCTCGGTGACGACAGGATGTTGAGTGATTCGTATCGCTACGGTTCTTTGTTTGTTAGTCAGCCAGTCTGGCAAGGAGTCTTTTGCCTTAACAATCCAGCTGGTGGGTTTTTCTGTCTGGCTAATTTCTTTTCTGGCGTTTACTGAGAGTTCTTCAATATAGCCATTAAAAAGTGCCAGCGTGTGGCCGAGTAGAATTAAGCCTTTATCTGCTTCTCTTTGCTTAAGGTGATTGAGATCCGTGACAGCATCAAAATTCATTGGATCACAGCCAAGACCATAAACCGTCTCGGTGGGATATACAATGACTCCACCATGACGAATTTGGTGTGCGGCGTACTGGATGGCAAAGTGGCTCGCCATTTATTGCTTATTTCTTCTTAACGGTTTTCTTTTTTACTGCCGTTTTTTTCTTTGGCGCTACTTTTTTCTTTACGGTCTTTTTCTTGGCTGTTTTCTTTTTAGGCGCTTTCTTCTTAGCTACTTTTTTCTTCACAGCCTTCTTCTTAGCCGCTTTCTTTTTACGGCCCTTACGCTCAGGCGCTTCAGCGAGCAGCTTTTCGCATTCTTCCTGAGTTAGATCTTTAGGTTCCTTGTCCTTGGGTATTTTTGCATTTTTTTCACCGTTAGTAATGTAGGGGCCATAGCGGCCATTCAATACTTCGATATCAGTGCCTTCAAAACTCTTGATGTACTTGTTGGCGTCAAATTCTTTTTTCGCAGCAACCAGTTCCATGGCCTGTTCTAAAGTGATGTTGTACGGATCAATGTTCTGATCCTGGTAAGCTTTATTGATAGAAACAAATTTACTGTCGTATTTAACGTAGGGTCCGAAGCGACCATAGTTAGCTGATATTTTTTCACCCTCGGGAGAATCGCCCAACTCACGTGGCAATACGAACAACGCTTCGTAGTTGTCCATGGTGATGTCGTTCATCTTCATGCCGGGTTTCAGGCTGGCGAACTGAGGTTTTTCTTCGTCGTCTTTATCACCGATTTGCACAAAGGGACCATAAGGGCCCATACGAACACTGATAGGTTTGCTGGTTTTCGGGTCGGTACCAATATGGCGCGACTGAGCGACGTCAGCACGACTGACATTTTCTTCTTTATCAATGCACTGTTCCTTGAAGGGAACCCAGAAATCTCTCAGCAAAGGAATCCAGTCTTTTTCGCCGCGTGAAACATTATCGAGTTCGTCTTCAAGGTTAGCCGTGAACTCATAATCAACATACTGTCTAAAGTGTTCGGTTAGAAAGTTATTAACAATGCGGCCAATATCAGTTGGTGTGAAGCGACGACTTTCGAGTTCGACGTAACCACGGTTGACCAGTGTTGAAATAATATTGGCGTAAGTGGAAGGACGGCCAATGCCAAATTCTTCCAGCGTTTTAACCAGACTGGCTTCAGAGAAACGTGGTGGTGGTTCGGTAAAATGCTGACCATTTTTGATGTCCAGCAGTTTGACCTTTTCGCCTTCTGTTAACTCGGGTAATAATTTTTCGTCATCATCCGCTTTGCTATCATCAGCACCTTCCATGTACACCGCCATAAAACCAGGGTGACGAATGGTGGAGCCATTAGCGCGGAATATATTGCCATCACCGCAGCCTAAATCAACGCTGACGGTATCCAGTGTGGCGTGGATCATCTGGCAAGCCATGGTGCGCTTCCAGATAAGCTCGTAGAGTGCTAGCTGATCCGGTTTTAAATATTGTTTTAATTCCTCAGGTGTATGTTTAACCGAGGTGGGGCGAATCGCCTCATGCGCTTCCTGTGCATTTTTTGATTTATTTTTGAAAACGCGAGCTTCTTCAGGCAAGTTGTCTTTGCCGTAACGGTCATTAATTAAACCACGGATTTCTTCTAAGGCTTCACCTGCGAGCATCAATGAGTCGGTACGCATATAGGTGATCAAGCCCACGGTTTCACCGCCGATGTTGATGCCTTCGTATAAATTTTGTGCAGTACGCATGGTGCGCTGGGTAGTGAAGCGAAGTTTGCGCGCAGCTTCCTGTTGCATCGTCGATGTGGTGAATGGTGGAGAAGGATTACGTTTACGTTGTTTCTTCTCTATCTTGTTGATCGAGAGCTCGCCATTCGTCGCCGCTAATAAGGTATTGCGTGCTTCAGTCGCGCTAGCTTCATCGGTGATACTGAATTGTTTTATTTTTTCGTTATTGAGTAAATTCAGCTTGCCCAGAAATTGTTGTTTGCCTTTGGCTACATCGGCTTCGATGGTCCAGTATTCCTGAGGATCAAATTCTTCTATTTCTATTTCGCGTTCAACGATCAAACGCAATGCCGGACTTTGTACGCGACCGGCAGATAAACCACGCTGTACTTTTTTCCATAACAGCGGTGATAAGTTGAAGCCGACCAGATAATCCAGTGCGCGTCTGGCTAAATAAGCATTAACCAGATTAGTTGATAATTCGCGTGGTGAGGCTATGGCTTCTTTGATCGCGCGCTTGGTAACTTCGTTAAATGCTACGCGGGACACGGTGATGTTTTCGAGCAGACCCTTTTCTTTGAGTAGCTCAAATAAATGCCATGAAATGGCTTCTCCCTCGCGGTCAAGGTCGGTCGCGAGATAGAGGTGGTCGGCTTTTTTTAAAAACTGGATAATTTTGTCGACGTGTTTTTCGTTGCGCTCAATGAGCTGATACTTCATTTCGAAGTCATGCTCGGTATCAACAGCACCCTCTTTAGGGACGAGGTCGCGGACGTGACCATAGGAAGCAAGAACTTTGAAGTCCTTGCCTAAATATTTTTCTATGGTTTTTGCTTTTGCCGGAGACTCAACAATAACAAGATTTTTACTCATTCTAGGTGCTACGCAATAGGTTGATTAGAAAAGCAGAAATTACTGTATGTAATCGACAACTTCATTAAAAACTAAACCTTCCATCCAGGCAAAGGCATTTTCTTCACCAGGATGAGTGTGAAGCACAATCATAACGATCCATTTGACTTGCTCTACATCTAGTGCGTGATCTAGTGCCATAATTCGGTCGAGAACCAGTTCACGTGTAAGTGGTGTGAGAATATCAGACTGTTCCAGATACATTAGAAAGCCGATGGAGTCTTCATCAAGAATAGTTCTCTCAAAGTCGCTAAATATACGGATGCTATCAGTCTTTGCGGGTATGCAGTCACTGCCTTCACGTAGCGTAGCCAGATCTTCCAGCCAGTTGAAGGCCTCATCGATTTCCTGATGTTGGAAACCGACTTCTTCTAGTAGGACTTGCATATTATCGCGCTCATCCATGGCTTCATTGCTGTCACCTAGATATTCTTCAAAGAGAAACATCAGTACATCGACGACGGATTGTTTGATCAACATAATTCTTTATTTATCCACTTGTTATAGTGATGGAGTTTGCTGGGCAGCGCTATTTTATGCGTGTATATCGGCCGCCTTCATTCACAACGCGGCCTTCGAGTTCCATAATTAATAGTATGGAAGCCACTTCGGCTGCTGAAAAACCACTGCAATTGACTAGTTCATCAATGGCAACGGGTTCGTATTGAAGGCATTTGAGCAGTTTTTGGTGATCGGGGTCAAGTGTCTGTTCGTTTTTCTCATTAATTAGTGTTTCTGTCACGGCTGTGATACCTGTTGGTAAATGGGGTAGTAGCTCCTCAATAATGTCTTCAGCGGTTTCCACCAGTTTGGCTCCCTGACGTATTAATTGATGACAGCCACGAGATAATGGGTTGTGGATGGAGCCGGGGATGGCAAAGACCTCTCGGTTTTGCTCCATTGCATGTTTGGCTGTTATCAATGAGCCACTTTTGAGTGCTGCCTCAACGACAAGAGTACCCAACGATAGACCACTGATAATGCGGTTGCGACGTGGAAAAAGACCACGATGGGGTTCGGTGCCAATGGGTACTTCGGAAACTACGGCACCGTGGTTTGAAATATCTTCGGCCAGGGCACGATGTGCGGCAGGATAAACAATATCCAGCCCATGAGCCACCAGCGCGACAGTACCGGCGATTCCCTGTAAGGCGCCGTGATGACAGGCACCATCAATACCACGTGCCAGGCCGCTGGTAATGGTAATACCTGAGTTGGAGAGATGTTTAGCAAAATCACTAGCGGTTCGTTTACCTGCGGCAGTCGGATTGCGACTACCTACCATGGCTAACTGAGGTTGGCGAAGATAATCAGGATCACCTCGTACAAATAGTAAGGGAGGTGGCTGACTGATAGTTTTCAGTTGCTGCGGGTATTGCGGGTTGAGCAAAGTAATAATGTGATGGTTGTCTGCCGATTCGGCCCATTCGATATCCCTTTTTACTGCCGCCAGATCGGGGCATTGTATGGCAGTAATAGTCTGTTTGCTGAATCCCAGTTCGGATAATTTGGAACTATTGGCCGCCAGAATCTTTTCAGGTTGCTCGAATGTACTCAGTAGTTTGTGAAAGCCCGCAACACCGAGTCCGGTGGCGTGTAGCAGAATCAACCAGTCTTTGAGATCACTCATCCTTGATGAAACATCCTGTAGCTGTTCGGACTATCGTGGTGTAGTAACAACGTCGTGGTTATTAATAACGAGAGTCGATTCCAGGATTAGACCATAACTTACCTTGTCGAAGACGCGGAAAACCATCATCAAACCACTGCGCACGTCTGGTAGACGAACGTTGCCTCTCTGCCTCAAGCTATAATTATCTTTGACATCATCTCCAGCAGATTGAGTTTCCAGTAGGTGGCCGATTTCAAGACTATCACGACTGCCGCGGTTAATGACAGCGATCTGATATTTGGCAATACCAAACAGAGCATCGTGCAGCGAGATAATCTGACCCTTCAACTCATGATCGGGTGGGCGTGGATAATACAGGTTATCAATCTTGCTTTTGTCGACTGGCAACAGTCGGTCACCAACCCGAATTTCGCGTGTACTGGAGGTAAGTTGACCGATAGCGGGATCGCCATATTTTTTGATATGAACTTCGCCTGCATAGATGGCCTCAAAGCCGAAGACATTATCCGTTTCTGGATCAATTAATTCCTCGCCAGGGCGAAAGACAGTGAAACGTACGCGATCCTTATCAAGCTCACCGCGAATGTAAACGATGTTGTCCTGACCCATGATCAAATGGTTGTCATCACTAGCCAGAATATAAGGAGCTTCTTCTAATTCTTCTTTGGTGACCACGCGAGGTTTGGTAAGAAACTGGCGTATGGAATCTCCAGGAATAGTAAATACATCGGCATCTATGCCCTGTTTGCGGATGCTAGGACTGAGTTTTACCCTGCGTAGAGCGGGGTGATCACTGGTGATTGTGGTGCGTATTACTGGTGGTGTTACTTCTTGTGGTGACACTTGTTGTGGTGTTTCATTAACGGAAATTTGAGGCTGTCCATTGACGTAGATTAACGTCAGTTCATCACCAGGATAAATCAGATGAGGATTTTGAACCTGGCGGTTTTTATGCCAGATCTCAGGCCAGTACCATGGGTCTCTCAGAAACTGGCTAGAAATATCCCACAAGGTATCACCTTTTTTTACTATATATTTACGTGGGTGACTTTTTTTTACACGAATGGCAGTATGTTTTGGCTTTGTATACTCTGTTTGTGCGGCTACTGGTGTTTCGATAGTTTCAGCGGCTATCACATTATCTATTTGGGATTGTTCAGGTTTACGTTTGTCCGGAAATGCGCAGGCAGAGACGCCTGTAATTAGTAAACAGGTTACAATTAGACGTAGGCATCTGGTTGAGATGGTGGCTGTGTTCATTATTATTTTATGCCCCAGTATTTTCCCTGAATTTACCCGTTGTTTTCAACAGTTTAGCTGATAAACTTCGATTTATTAAGTAAGTTTTAATGATTTTAGCAGAAATCACCGAGCTAACCTTTATCTGAAGAAATTAATATGACACAACTCGAAATATTGCATTACCCCGATGATCGTTTACGTACTAAGGCCAAGCCTGTCACTAAAGTTGATGATCAAATTCGCCAGCTGGTGGATGATATGTTTGAAACTATGTACGTAGCACCGGGTATTGGTCTGGCAGCGACGCAGGTGAATGTGCATCAACAGGTGATTGTTATTGATGTCAGCGAGGAAAAGAATCAGCCGCTGTGTTTGATTAATCCGGAAATTATAGAGAGTGATGGTGAAGAGGAGTCCGAGGAAGGCTGCCTGTCTGTGCCTGATATTTATGACAAAGTGAAACGCTCGGGGCTTGTTACAGTAAAAGCACTGGATCGTGATGGTCGAGAATACACGTTAAAGGCAGCCGGATTGTTGGCGATGTGTATTCAGCACGAGATGGATCATCTTCAAGGCAAGCTGTTTGTGGATTATCTATCGCCGCTCAAGCAGCAGCGACTGAGAAAAAAACTGGAAAAAGCTCGTCGTCTCAATGCGACGGTTTAAGTCTGGTTATTTATCAGATTTCCCAAAGTTTGACCAAAGAAGAATTTAACCGTGCCTGAATCTATTCGTATTGTTTATGCTGGAACACCGGACTTTGCCGTTGCACCGCTAGAAGTCTTGTTTGCGTCAGATTATGACGTGGTTGCGGTTTACACGCAGCCCGATCGTCCTGCAGGGCGTGGCCGTGAACCTCGTCCTTCACCGGTCAAGCAAAAGGCGCTGGAACATCATGTTCCTGTCTTCCAGCCGGAATCGCTAAAATCCAAAGCAGATCAGAATGTATTACGTGATTTAAAGCCAGATTTAATGGTGGTGACGGCTTATGGCTTATTGTTGCCGCAAGCGGTTTTAGATATTCCGCGTCTTGGCTGTATCAATATTCATGCTTCATTGTTACCTCGTTGGCGTGGTGCTGCACCGCTTCAGCGTGCGATTTTGGCGGGTGATGATAAAACTGGTATCACCATCATGCAAATGGATAAAGGTCTGGATACCGGTGACATGCTGGCGATGCAGGAGTGCTCAATTAATGATGACGAAACCGGTTCCAGCCTGCACGACCGTTTAATGGTGATGGGCGCAGAAACCCTGATGACCATGTTGCCCGATTTCATTCAAGGTAAAACGCAGGCGCAGCAGCAGGATGATGCGTTGGCGACCTATGCCAGTAAATTGAGCAAAAAGGAAGCGACCATAGACTGGTCATTGTAGGCGCTGCAA
>JBEQLM010000047.1:0-9513 GCA_040325975.1 Gammaproteobacteria bacterium
CGTGCAACCATGATCACGTCAGAGGCATCAATAATTTCATCGATAACATCAAGCGCTTCAGCTCTTTCTATTTTCGAAACAATACAGCCATAACCACCGGCTTCACGTAAAAGTCGGCGAGCTTCGATGACATCGGCGGCACTACTGACAAATGAAATCGCCACATAATCAGCCTGAATGGCAGCCGCCGCTTTCATGTCTTCTCTGTCTTTGTCTGTCAGCGCAGGCGCTGATAAACCGCCACCCAACAAATTAATGCCTTTTTTATCTGAAAGCACACCGGTTTGTAACACCAGACAATGTATCTTCGAGCCTTCGACACTTTCTACTTCCAGTGTCATTCGACCATCATCAAGCAACAAAGTATTGCCGGGTTTAACATCGTCAACCAGACTTTTATAGGTAATACCTACTGCATCTTTAGTCCCGGCCAATGGGTCCATGGCCGCGTCTAGAATAAATTTATCACCCTTGATGAGTGTGACTTTTTTATCTATAAAACGCTCGGTGCGAATTTTTGGCCCCTGTAAGTCAGCCAACACACCAATAACACGTCCCTGCCTTTCTGCACTTTCGCGTACCATTTCTGCACGCCTTGCTTGCTCCTCATGTGAACCATGAGAATAATTCAATCGAACAACATCAACACCAGCGCGTATCAGCTCATCAATGACTTCAATGTCATCGGTAGCTGGACCCAGCGTTGCAACTATTTTTGTTCTGCGCATTATTACCTCTTAAAACGAATACGGAAGACCTTAGGCATTCCCTATTCTATGTTTCTATTTCTCTGCTGCTCGCGCTTCTAACATAGCGACTGCAGGCAAAGTCTTACCTTCAAGATACTCAAGGAAAGCACCGCCAGCAGTAGAGATGTATGACACTTTGTCATAGATATCGTATTTCTGAATCGCCGCGATAGTGTCACCGCCACCAGCCAGACTGAAACCGGGTGCGTCAGCAATCGCCATTGATACAGTCTTAGTACCTTCACCAAACTGATCAAACTCGAACACGCCAACAGGGCCATTCCAGATGATAGTGCCGGCTTTAGAAATAATTTCTGCCAGTTCTTTTGCTGAATCAGGACCGATGTCAAAAATCATATCGTCATCTTGAACGTCGCCAGCGTTTTTCAAAGTAGCTTCTGCATTTTCTGCAAACTCTTTTGCACAAACAACATCAGTTGCGATTGGAATGCTGGCACCGCGTGCTTTCATTTTTTCTACCAGTGCTTTAGCGGTATCAACCAGATCATCTTCACACAAAGATTTACCGACGTTGTGACCCATAGCTTTCAGGAATGTATTAGCGATACCACCGCCAACAACCATCTGATCCACTTTTTCCGACAGAGCTTCAAGCACGGTCAGTTTAGTTGAAACTTTAGAACCACCAACAATCGCCACCATAGGACGAGCTGGATTAGCCAATGCTTTAGCCAGACTGTCTAACTCACTGGCTAACAACAAACCTGCACAGGCAGTCGGTGCAAATTTACCGGCACCATGTGTAGAAGCTTGCGCACGATGCGCAGTACCAAATGCATCCATAACAAAGATGTCACACAGGGCAGCATATTTCTTAGACAATGTTTCGTCGTCTTTTTTCTCGCCCGCATTGAAGCGAACATTTTCCAACAGAACCACTTCGCCATCAGCAACTTCAGGCGCATTATCAAGATAGTCTTTTACCAAACGAACATCACTGCCCAGTTTGTCAGCCATAACATCAGCAATCGGCTGCATTGTGTTTTCTTCGTCAACCTTACCTTCTTCAGGACGGCCACGATGCGACATTACCATTACTTTTGCGCCAGCATTTGCACACAATGCAATGGTTGGCATAGATGCAGTAATACGTGCATCTGATGTTACTTTACCGTCTTTAACAGGTACGTTCATATCCGCACGAATCAAAATGCGTTTGCCCGCAAGATCAAGATCAGTCAACTTAATGAAAGACATGTTTAACTCCTAAAATTTTCTATATATTTAAAAATTGTTTGTTAAATTTCTTAACTTAACAAAAAACTCTAACAACCTGATTTCTTATAAATTAACCAGCCCGGAACACCGGGCTGGTTAAAACATTCTCTTCGCCAATCAAATAATTACTTAACTGGCAAATAAGCGAGAGATTTTGTTCGCGAGCAAGGCGCAGGCCTGTTTTGAAAACGGAGTGTGCTTTTTGCACATGAGTATTTCAAAACTGGACTGCAACGCTGCTCCCGGACAAAAGATCCGCTTATTTTAGTTTGCTGCTACGTGCTCTACAAAACGCATCATATTGCATGTGTAGCCGTACTCGTTGTCATACCATGAAACAACCTTAACGAAAGTGCTATCCAGAGCAATACCAGCTTCTGCATCAAAGATTGATGAGAAACCAACACCACGGAAGTCAGTTGAAACAACTTTCTCGTCGGTGTAACCAAGAGTACGACTCATGTCGCCAGATTCTGAAGCAGCTTTCATTGCTTTACAGATGTCTTCGTATGAAGCTTCTTTGTTCAACTCAACAGTCAAATCAACAACAGAAACGTCTGAAGTAGGTACGCGGAAAGCCATACCAGTCAGTTTGCCATTCAGCTCAGGCAGTACAACGCCTACAGCTTTAGCAGCACCAGTTGAAGATGGGATGATATTTTCTAAAATACCACGACCACCGCGCCAGTCTTTCATTGAAGGACCGTCAACAGTTTTCTGAGTAGCAGTTGCAGCATGGACTGTAGTCATCAAACCACGCTTGATGCCCCAGTTGTCATTCAGAATTTTAGCAACAGGTGCTAAACAGTTTGTAGTACAAGAAGCGGCTGAAACAATTTTCTGACCAGCATATTCGTTGTGGTTAACACCATATACGAACATTGGAGTACCGTCTTTAGAAGGAGCAGACTGTACAACTTTACCAGCGCCTGCATCGATGTGTTTCTGACAGCTTTCTTCAGTCAGGAAGAAACCAGTACAATCGATAACGATGTCAGCTTTTACGTCGCCCCATTTAAGGTCAGCTGGATCACGCTCTGCTGTTAAACGGATTTTCTTACCGTTAACAATCATTGCGCCTTCTTCGAAAGAAACGTCACCGTCGAAACGACCGTGTACTGAATCATACTTCAACATGTAAGCAAGGTAGTCAGCGTCCAACAAATCGTTAATACCTACGATTTCGATGTCGTTGAATTCTTGATAAACAGCACGGAATACCATGCGACCAATACGGCCAAAACCGTTAATACCGACTTTAATAGTCATAATAAACTCTCCAATATTTTCTAATAATTAAATTTTAAAACGAATTCTTATAGTACTGATTCAACAGTCTTCACAACGTTTTCAACGGTGAAGCCAAACTCTTTAAACAGTTGATCAGCTGGCGCAGACTCACCGAAGTGGTCGATACCAACAACTGCATCAGCGTATTTGTACCAGGCATCAGTAACCGCTGCTTCAACAGCAACAGTTGGAACACCTTTGATCAATACAGAAGATTTATAAGCAGCATCTTGCGCTTCAAACAAATTAGTTGAAGGCATAGATACAACACGAATCTTCTTACCAGACATGGCTTCAGCCGCACCTGTTGCCAGAGCTACTTCAGAACCAGTACCGATAATGATTGCATCAGGTGTACCTTCACAGTCTTTCAGGATGTAACCGCCTTTAGCGATATCAGCAATCTGTGCATCAGTACGCTCGTTATGTGGCAGACCCTGACGAGAGAAGATCAAACATGAAGGACCATCTTTACGCTCAATCGCCTGCGCCCAACTAACCGCAGATTCAACCGCATCACATGGACGCCATACAGCCATGTTAGGAATCATACGTAGTGTAGGAATCTGCTCGATTGGCTGATGAGTAGGACCATCTTCACCCAGACCGATTGAGTCATGAGAGTAAACGAAGATGCTTTGAATTTTCATCAGAGCAGCCATACGCAATGCGTTACGTGCGTACTCAGAGAACATCAGGAAGGTTGCGCCGAATGGAAGCAGACCGCCATGCAAAGTCATACCGTTCATGATTGCAGACATACCGAATTCACGTACACCGTAGTTCAGGTAGTTAGCGTCTTCGTTATTGATCATTGGTTTGTAACCAGACCATTCAGTCAGATTTGAACAACCTAAATCAGCAGAACCACCAAACATTTCAGGAACCATTGGTGAGTAAGCTTCGATAGCAGCTAATGAAGCCTGACGTGTTGCAGGGCTCTTCGCATCAGCATTAACAGAAGCGATATAAGCCGCAGATTTAGCCGCCCAATCAGCAGGCAGATCACCAGCCATACGACGTTCGTATTCAGCAGCTAGTTCAGGGTGAGCAGCTTTGTATGCAGCGAACTTGTCGTTCCATGCAGCTTCAGCTTTCGCGCCTTTATCTTTGCCATCCCAACCAGCGTATACGTCAGCAGGTACTTCGAATGGAGCGTGATCCCAACCTAAAGCAGCTTTAGTCAGGTTAATTTCTTCTTCACCTAATGGCGCACCGTGACAGGCATGTGAACCAGCTTTGTTTGGCGAACCAAAACCGATGGTTGTTTTACAACAAATCATGGTTGGTTTATCAGTCATTGCTTTCGCAGTGTCGATGGCTTTTTGTAGCGCATCAGCATCGTGACCATCTACGTTCGCAATTACGTGCCAGCCGTAAGACTCAAAACGTTTTGGTGTGTCATCAGTAAACCAGCCTTCAACGTGACCGTCGATAGAAATACCGTTGTCATCCCAGAATGCAATCAGTTTGCCCAGGCCTAATGTACCTGCCAGTGAACATGCCTCGTGAGAGATGCCTTCCATCAAACAACCATCACCTAAAAATACGTAGGTATTGTGATCAACGATGTCGTGACCCTTCTGGTTGAACTGGCCGGCCAATGCTTTTTCAGCAATCGCCATACCAACACCATTAGTAATACCCTGGCCTAAAGGACCAGTAGTAGTCTCAACACCCGGCGCATAACCGTACTCAGGATGACCTGGAGTTTTAGAATGCAGCTGACGGAAGTTTTTAAGATCGTCGATAGACAGATCGTAACCAGTCAGGTGTAACAGTGAGTAAATCAGCATTGAGCCATGGCCGTTGGACAAAATGAAACGGTCGCGGTTGCTCCACTTAGGATTAGCTGGGTTGTGGCTCATGTTGTGATTCCACAATACTTCAGCGATATCCGCCATACCCATAGGGGCACCAGGATGGCCTGAATTAGCTTGTTGTACTGCATCCATACTTAATGCGCGTACGGCGTTTGCAAGATCTTTACGTGAAGACATTATGCTCTCCGATTAAGTTTAATAACTGTTGAGTCGCAGCATAAAGGCCTTAAAAACCCCTGCACTACAACGAAAATTTTATATAAATCAATGACCTGGAATGAAACAATGGCCGCTACACGGCATTAGTCTTGGTCAAAGAAAAGCGCGTATTTTCCCCTAAATCAGCGCAATGGGCAAGTTAGAGGTTTTTATGGTGTCATCCAGAAAAACCTGTCAATTTGACTCATCTTTCCATTTGATAGAACAACCCATGCTGGGAATTTGGTTTTCGGGGCCACAACCCATTTCCGCCACCTGCTTCATGGCTTCAAATAAATCACGCTTCACATCCTCTGCCGCTGTTTCTTTACGGCTAGCATCCAGACGGCCGCGGTACTGTAATTTCAAATCCGCGTTATAACCAAAAAAATCAGGCGTACATACTGCACCATAGGCTTTAGCTACATTCTGCGTTACATCAATTAAATAAGGAAAGGGGAAATCAAACTGCTCAGCCACCAACTTCATATTCTCGAAAGAATCCTCTTCATACTCAGACGGATCATTCGACATAATCGCTACGCTATTAACGCCCAGCACCATGAGCTCACGCGTATCCCTGACAATACGCTCACGAATAGACTTCACATAGGGACAATGATTGCAAATAAACATGACTAGCAGACCGTTCTCACCTCGACACTGCTCGGGCGTCCAAACCTTGCCATCCACTCCCGGCAATGAAAAATCGAAAATATCCTGATCAAAATCGCACACTGGCGTTTCTAAACTCACCATAACAACACCTCATTCCTGCCTGCACAAAAGAAGAACTCAACAAATCTGGCAGCATATCTAGTAACCAGCTCAAATTTCCTGTCGTATATTAACCACCTCAGCAGATATAAAATCAATAAAAAACGTATGAATACTCAAAAAACCACTCAATACCCAAAAACCTTTCCTATACTTTACAAGTGCTAGCCGAGAGCTTCAGAAAATGGTAAAATACACGGCTCGGTTAGTTTTCTAAGAACAATCAACAGGCGCAGCAATGGCAGAGCAAGAAAAAGGTAGCGGACAAGAATCACAATCACAACTTAAGGTGTTGATTGCCAAAGGTAAAGAACAGGGTTACCTAACATACGCCGAGGTCAATGATCACTTGCCCGAAGGCATTGTCGACCCTACCCAAGTCGAAGATATTATAAATACGATCAACGATATGGGTATCCAGGTTTGTGAAGTCGCGCCTGAAGCTGAGTCCAGAGTTTTAACCGATGGCTCAATCAGCGAAGCTGATGAAGAAGTCACCGAAGAAGCAGTGGCTGCTTTAACCTCAATTGAAACTGAGCTTGGCCGCACCACAGATCCTGTGCGCATGTATATGCGAGAAATGGGCACTGTTGAGCTACTCACTCGCGAAGGCGAAATTGAAATTGCCAAACGCATTGAAGAAGGTCTAAAGCAGATACTACATGCTCTGGCGACCAACCCACGCACGATAAAACTAACACTTCAAATTTGGGAAAAAATTGAAGCGGGCGAGACACGCCTGACCGATCTGGTTGCAGACTTCCATAAAAGCGATGAAGAACTTGACCAACTGGCCGCACTAGCACTTGCCAACGCTGCCCGCGAAGCTGAGCTAGCTGCTGCTGGCAAACCTAGTGAAAAAGAAGAGGTCGTTAATACTGCGCTTGATGCAGACAAGGTCAAAAAGGTTTTTACTAAAATCAAACGTGCTTACACACGCACCATCAATGCCGTTGAAAAAGGTGAAAAGGAAGAAATTAAAAAAGCACGTACTGCATTAGCAGCTGCTTTCCTTGATTTTAAATACCAGCCAGCCAGCGTCATTAAACTCACTCAGGACTTACACGCCACTATTGATCGTGTACGCAAACTTGAGCGACACATTCTGGATCTTGCCGTTAACCAGGCTCGCATGCCTCGCAAGATCATGATTACCACGTTCCCGGATAACGAAACCAATACCAAGTGGATCGAAAAATACTGCAAAGGTCACGAATACTCAGAAAAGCTCAAAGAGCTATCACCTGAAATTAAAATGACCCAGCAAAAACTGGCTTTACTGGAAAAAGACTACGGTCTTAGTATCGTTGAGATCAAAGAAATTAACCGCAAAATATCCATCGGTGAGGCGAAAGCTCGCCGCGCCAAGAAAGAAATGGTGGAAGCTAATCTACGACTGGTTATTTCGATTGCCAAAAAATACACCAATCGTGGCCTGCAATTCCTCGATTTGATTCAGGAAGGTAACATCGGCCTGATGAAAGCCGTTGATAAGTTTGAATACCGCCGTGGTTACAAATTCTCGACTTATGCGACATGGTGGATTCGTCAGGCCATTACCCGCTCGATTGCGGATCAGGCACGCACTATTCGCATCCCTGTTCACATGATTGAAACCATAAATAAGCTGAACCGTATTTTCCGTCAGATGCTTCAGGAGATGGGTCGTGAGCCAACGCCAGAGGAATTGGCTATAAAAATGGAAATGCCTGAAGACAAAGTGCGCAAAGTTCTGAAAATTGCCAAAGAGCCTATTTCGATGGAGACACCTATTGGTGATGATGAAGATTCACATCTTGGTGACTTTATTGAAGACACTAATATATTGGCCCCCATGGACTCAGCTACCGGTGAATCTTTGTGTGAATCAACTAAAGATATCCTAACGACACTCACCGCACGCGAATCTAAAGTATTACGCATGCGTTTCGGTATTGATATGAATACCGACCACACTTTAGAAGAAGTTGGCAAACAGTTCGATGTGACTCGTGAACGCATTCGCCAAATCGAAGCCAAAGCATTACGCAAACTTCGCCACCCCAGCCGCGCTGAACATTTGCGCAGTTTCTTGTCTGACGACAGCTAAAACCATTTAACTGGCGCGAAGTTTTCTATATACTTCGTTGCCAGTTGACGGTATCAGCGCAAACTCCATGTTTATAACCCTGTAGAGACTGATGCAGCACAGGCATGGAGTTCAGCCGAATTACTTCAAAACTCGGCAAACACAATTTTAAACACCCTTTTCAGGGCCTGTAGCTCAGTTGGTTAGAGCGCTCGACTCATAATCGATCGGTCGAAGGTTCGAGTCCTTCCAGGCCCACCATTCAATTAATACCTCTATGTTTCATACGAAGAAGATACCGCCTCTACAAAATCTTCTTAAATCTATTTGGATACACTCATGCTAAACATCTCCGAGCCAAACCCAGAAACAAAAACTAACATAGCCCTGTGGCAACTCGGTTTTCGCCCTTTTTTCCTCGCCACAGCTATTTTTTCCGTTATCGCCATGATCGTATGGATGGGTATTTATCAATTTAACTGGCCAATGCCCTTACTCGACATCAACCCGACAATCTGGCATGGCCATGAAATGTTGTTTGGTTACGCACTGGCAGTGATTGCAGGCTTCCTGCTCGCCGCGGTAAAGAACTGGACCGGACAACAAACCATTACTGGTTCAAAACTATTCCTACTGTTTTCACTTTGGGCTAGCGCACGACTTTTACCTTTATTCAATATCGGCTCGATAGAAATCGTCGCCCTGCTCGACTGCCTATTTATTTTATTAGCCGCCATTGCCGTGGCTGCCCCAATCATCAAAGTTAAACAATGGGCACAAATTGGCGTACTGGCTATACTGGCTCTGATGTTCACCGCCAATCTATTTTATTATGCTGGCCTGATGGGTCTGATTGAAAACGGTGAGCGCATTGGTGTCTATTCATGCCTCTACCTTGTACTCACCATGATCTTTGTTATGGGGCGACGCGTCATTCCCTTCTTCATCGAAAGGGGTGTTAACGAAAACGTTTCGCTACGCAATAGAAAATGGCTAGATATCAGCAGCCTGGTTTTATTGATTGCATTATGGTTTTTCGATGTGATTTATGTGCAAAGCAAAATAGCTGGTGCACTAGCAAGTATTCTTTTTGTACTGCATGTTATTCGCCTATTTGACTGGCACACCAAAGCGCTGTGGAAATCATCCATGCTTTGGGTGCTGTATACCGCTTATAGTTTTCTAACTCTGGGTTTTGCGCTCAAGGCGGCCTCTATCTGGTTCGATGTATCAGCCTTTTTATCGATACATGCTTTCACCGTTGGCGGCATCGGCACATTAACACTGGGCATGATGTCTCGTGTCACTCTCGGCCATACCGGTCGTAATGTGCAACATCCACCACGCGGTCTGTCGATAGCATTCATGT
>JBEQLM010000048.1:0-9473 GCA_040325975.1 Gammaproteobacteria bacterium
GTATGGGGTTTATAGCCTCATCGAGGGTTCGAATCCCTCGCTCTCCGCCATATTCTTTGGAATGGGATGTTTTCCCCATTCCAAAGAATATTGAGGAAAATCCAGAGTTTGATAAGAATTCTGGTTCAGTCAATTTGACTGAAAGCATTATTGTTGAATAATGGCTGTTTTTTAGCATTATTCATTGACGTGAGATAGCGAAGAAACGATAATTCGCGCTCCACAGAATTATGCGCCTGTAGCTCAGCTGGATAGAGTACTCGGCTACGAACCGAGCGGTCAGGGGTTCGAATCCCTTCAGGCGCACCATACAAATAAAAAGCCCCATTAGGGGCTTTTTTTGTGTATAGGGTCTGTAATCCTTCCAGGCGCGTCACAAAACAAATCTATAAGATATTTTTCAATCATGACTAAAATATATTTCCCATTATTAATTATTCTTCTGTTTTCAAATAGCTTCAAAGCAAGCGCTGAAACAGGTGTTGATGCTTATGAACTTATCTATGATGAGCAGGAAACAGGTACAGATCCATATCAGGTTAAATTCACAGTAACAAACCGTTATCTAAGAATTGATCAGCTGGGAGATCAAAGTGGTTATGTTATTTATGATAACAAGAAACACGTCATTAATAGCGTGACGCATCATGATGAGTCGGTGTTGGTCATACCTGAATATGAATATCAAAAGCCTGATTTAACTAAAGTTGTTGATGTTGAGTATTCGAGAGAGCCACAAGCACCTGCAATCACGGGTAAAACTATTTATTCTTACAGGGCTACTTCTTCTGATAAGAATAAACAGAAGTGTATGGATATTAAATTAGCAGAAGGTTTGTTACCTGAAGTGTCGAATGTTTTCGCTTCTTATCAAAAAGTGTTAGCAGGGCAGCAGTCGCGCTTGCTAGAGGCTACACCCAAAGAATATCAGACTAGTTGTTTTTTATACGATCAGGTTTTTAATGAGGGCGAGTATTATCATAAGGGCTTGCCGATTCAGGAATGGCATAGTAATGGAAAGACTCGATTGTTAGTGTCTTACAGGAAGGTAAAGGTTGATCCTGTAATATTTAAATCAAAAGAAGCGTATAAGAAGTATTCACTGGATTAAGAACTTTTACTATTCAAAGCTAATAAGTTCTGGTTCTGCATTATTACCTAGACGTAAATAATTGCCTTTTTTATACCAGTCACCCAGAACTATGCGTTTGGCTGGCTGGTTGTTTATTTCAAAGTCGTGGATGGCCTGACGATGTGTGTGGCCATGAATTAATAGATTAACCGAATGCTGTTGCATGGTTGCTATTACCGCGTCCTGATTTACATCCATGATGGCTTCGGTTTTTTCAGAATTTGCCTGCTCACTTTGCTGGCGCATCGAACGCGCCAGTTGCTCACGTTCTTCCAGTGATTTGGCGAGCACATCATCCTGCCATGTTTTATTTCTAACAACAGCTCTGAAAGATTGATAGGCAATGTCATCGGTGCAGAGGCTATCGCCATGCATCAAAAGCGTTGCCTGGCCATTGATGTTTTCGATAAAAGGTTCATCGATGATTTTGAAGCCGCATTTTTTCGCGAGTTCATGGCCGATTAGAAAGTCACGATTACCCACCATAAAAAAAACGTCGACTCCACTATGGCTTAATTTTTTCAGCGATTGAAAAACTTTTTCAAGACCAACGGCTTTGTCGTCATCACCCAGCCAATACTCAAGAAAATCGCCGAGGATATAAAGTCGTTCTGCGTGAATGGCTACTTCATCAACAAATCGTTCAAAAAGATGAATGATTTCAGGTCGCTCAGGAGCGAGGTGTAAGTCAGATATAAATAGCCATTCACGCATGAAAAGAATTAGGCCTCAGTGGCCTTATCAATAGTGATGGCTTCTGTAGGTACATCGCCATGTCCACCATGGTTAGCGGTTGCAACACCAGCGATAGCATCAACCACATCCATGCCATCAGTCACCATACCAAATACGCAGTAACCCCAGCCCTGGCCTGTTGGAGCGGTGTGGTCGAGGAAGCCGTTGTCTTTATGGTTGATAAAGAACTGAGCTGTTGCTGAGTGCGGGTCATTAGTTCTGGCCATAGCGATGCTGCCACGTGCATTGGCAAGGCCATTATCGGCTTCGTTTTTAATGGCTGCATGGACTTCTTTTTGAGCCATGTCAGCAGTGAAACCACCACCTTGAATCATGAAATTGGGGATTACGCGATGAAAGATAGTGCCGTTGAAGAATTCTTCGCCAACGTATTTCATGAAATTAGCAACCGTTTCTGGTGCTTTTTCATCGTTAAGCTCAATAGTGATATTGCCCTTAGATGTTTCAAGGATGACTGTTTTAGACATGATGGTTACCTTTGCTAGTGGAATGTTTGAATTAATGGTGCCCCGAACACGATTCGAACGTGTGGCCTTCCCCTTAGGAGGGGGACGCTCTATCCAGCTGAGCTACCGGGGCGTGAATAGGGGCGAATATTACATTGATTTATCATACTTTGCATTTTTCTTGATGACAAATATGGGTATATTTATACTGGAATTTAACGATTATTGCGTCGTTCTGATTTGTTTCTGAGATAATAAAAAAGCCGCCATACATATGATTCAGGTTCGTCTTCAAAGCTCATGACATAATTAAGACTGCGCATGACATTGAGTGTCCAGTGCATATTGTTTTTAACGTCATAGGTGCCACAAAATAATATTTCATCGCCCTTTTCCAATTCAAGCTCATCATCGGGTAATAGTAGTTCTTTCTTGTCTCGAATCAATAACAAAGGTACGCAGCGAAGTTTGGACAGGCGGTTGCCAGGGTCTTGAGTAAGGTGTGAGATTTTGATTGAGCGGCCATAGGTCAATGCCTGTGTGATTGTTGGCGCTGAGGATTGTTCAAGGCGGACTGACCATACATGAGGCCTGGAATCACCAACTATGGCACTGAGGCGACTGACGGTGATGTTCGACCATTCATTGTCCTGTTGCCTGGCAAGGCTTAAAAAATTATTTAGTAATGGAGCCAGAAAGTAAGCGCGAATTTTTCTGGCGATAATTTCACGTGGATGCATAATCAGGCAAGTAATGGGATCTTCCGGTGCTTTATTTTGTTTGCCAAAGGAAGAATAAAGAATGTGGTTGTTCCATTTGTTTTGTCTTGCTATGACAAAAACATTCGGGTTGATATCTAACGCTGTCATGATGATGGACAGGTTATTGGAGTCGTTATCAGATCCGGCGATAATACCTGAAGCCGTGACAATGCCTGCTCTATTTAATGTCTTGTGATCGGTGCCAGTGCCAAGGATAAAAGGGCTGTCTTCTCCTTTCTCATCAAATTCCTCTTTCAGACTTTTGTCGGGATCAATGATAACAGTGGGAATGTTTCTGGCTTTAAGGTGTTTATAAAGCTCGCGACCAAATCGACCGTAGCCACAGAGTATCCACGGACCTTTATTTAGGTAGATGGGTTCACTAAGTATGGTGTTAGGTGCGCCGGTTAACCAGTCATAAATGAGATAAAGAGAAGGGGAATGTATCAGCATAGAGAATATATCGGCAAAACTTTCGAATGGGTTGACGATATGATCGGTGCCGAAAGACAGCATATTGTCTTCGACATCTTTGAACTCTGACCGGCAGGCTACTTTTATCTCTGGGTGTAATAATTTACTGCTGATAGCGATTTTTAAGTTAGTTTCATCAGAAGCGGTAACGGCAATCACGCCCTGACACATTTTGTGTCTGATACCTGCTAATTCCAGCATATCGGGTTCGGATGCATTACCGACGATACTCGGAACATATTCTTTGAGTTCATCAAGATTCAATTGGTTAAGATTTTTTTCATCTTTTTCAACTACGACGGCACGGTAATGCTCTTCGGTTAATGAGTTAACCACGGCCTTGCCGGTTTCACCAAAACCACAAATGAGATAGAAAGGCTGATGCATGGCTTTGATGTCATTTTTAAATTTGTTGGTGGCTACAGCATTCCTGAAGGCTTTGTCCTGTATGAGTCCAAGGATTTTACCTAGCGCATAAAACCAGGCGATGACCGTAGAGTAGACGGTTACCAGTGCCCATAAACGTTGCGCTTCAGTGAGTGCGTAGGGAATTTCACCAAAGCCAATGGTGGTGGCGGTAAAACTAACAAAATAGAAGGCATGAAAAAAGCCCATGTGCCAGGTGTTGCCCTGATCGTCAACGCCGGGAATCAGCACCATACCAAGTATTGTTATGCTGTAAACGCCAATCAATAATAAAAACGGCACGCGCATGCGCCGAAGTATTATTAAAGTCACCATATTCATGGATGTTCTCTTTAGTGACGCAGCATAGCCGCTTCCATCATCAGCAGAATAACAGAGATAATGTTAGCTAATAAAGCACCGCCACTGAGTGAAACAATGGTTGCCATAACGGTGGGTGTCATACCCGATTCCTGAATGTGGACAGCAAAAGTCCAGACCACGGAAGCGGAGATGAGCTGGGCGACTGCAACCAGACTGGTGGCTAATAACATCGCGCCCAGTTGTGATCGATCACCGAATTTGAGCACCGTGGCAATCAGATTAATAACGATGACGGCAAATAGCTCGTAGATATTATGATGATCGGGATTGCCAACATCACCGTAGAAAAATCCGAAGTTGAGTGTCAGAGCTAATATCATAAAAAAGCTGAATACGACTTTTTCGAGGTTCATGTTTGACTCCTGATTAGATCTTTCTAGGTCAATAAATTAATAAGTATATTTTTATAAATTTCGGTTAGTTTTTCTAAATCTTTAATATTAATATTTTCATCAATCTTATGGATGCTTTCGTTAACCGGACCGACTTCAACAACTTGTGCACCAGTGGGAGCAATGAAGCGTCCATCTGAAGTGCCGCCAGCGGTTGATAATTCGGTTTCAATATTGCATACGTTAAGAATAGCTGTTTGTACCGCGTTTACCAGTTCACCACGTGGTGTTAAAAATGCCTGACCAGACAGTGACCAGTCTAGCGTGTATTTGAACTGATGCTTATTTAAAATGGCCTCAATGCGTGTCTGTATTTCAGTGTGTTTAAGTTCAGTCGAGAAACGTAGATTAAACTGTACCTCTAAATCACCGGGGATGACATTGGTGGCACCAGTGCCTGCATTAATGTTCGAGATCTGGAAGCTGGTCGGAGGAAAAAACTCATTGCCATTATCCCAATGCTCAGTAACTAAATCGTTGAGTGCAGCTGAAAACAGGTGGATAGGGTTTTCAGCTAGATGAGGGTAGGCGATGTGGCCTTGCTGGCCGTGTATGGTGAGCGTGCCGCCGATTGAGCCACGGCGACCATTTTTAATTACATCACCCACTTTATTGGTGCTTGAAGGTTCGCCAACTAAACACCAGTCGATTTTTTCGTTGCGAGCTTCAAGGGTTTCGATGACACGTACGGTGCCATCATGCGCCGGTCCTTCTTCATCACTGGTGATTAAAAAGCCTATGGAACCTTTAATTTCTGCGCCCGATTCGATAACGGCTTTGCATGCCACCATCATTGCAGCGATGCTGCTTTTCATATCAGCAGCGCCACGGCCATAGAGTGTGTCGTCAATTAGCGTTGGCTCAAATGGTGGATGTGACCATTGTTCAACAGGCCCGGTGGGCACAACATCAGTATGACCAGCAAAGACAAATAAAGAACCCTCTGTGCCGTAACGTGCCCAAAGGTTATCAACTTCGCCGAATCTCAGGTTTTCAATATTGAAACCTAAAGGCTGTAAATAATCCGAGATCAGTTTTTGGCAACCAAGATCATTGGGAGTGACTGATGGCAGTGAAATAAGTGCTTTGGCAAGATTGAGTGTGTTCGACATAGGTAGTTATAAATAGCTTAGTAAGGTGGATTTTAATTGTTCTTGTGATTTTTTATCGAGTAGTTTGTTTGCATCTTTATGCCGAATGTCAAAGTAATCGATGGCTTTCTCACCGGCTGTTGATATCTTCGCACTAAGGATGCTGATGTCGCAATCAATAAATGCTCGGGCGATGTTGGTAAGTACGCCGGCACGGTCAACCGTATCGATATGGATGCGCACGGTGTTTTTTTCGTCGGTATCTTCAAAACTTATCAGTGTAGGTACGTCGAAGTGTCGATGAGTGCGAGGAGTAACGATGTCGGCCACAGTCAGCATGTTATCTTTGCTAGATAATTTTTCACAAAGGCCAGGTATTATTTCAGAGACGCTGTGCTCAAGTACATCGAGGGTGTAATTGTCAGAAATTATTTTGAAGGTTTCGAGTGCGTAGTTATTTTTGCAGTTGACTATTTCGGCGCTGACGATGTCCAGTCCAAGTTGATCTAGCGAGTTGACCACGTTTGCAAATATAGCTTCTCTGGATGGTGTGTAAACAAAAAGCTCCAGGCTGTCAGACTGATTATTCACTCGGGTTTTTATTAATGGCTTGTTGTTTTCACCCTTGTTAAAAATTAATTGTGTGTGCCAGAGGATTTCGCCGGGCATGTGCCTGAGAAAATACTCATCATTAAAATCTTTCCATATCGCATTCGCCTGATGCGTACTGATACCTTTAAGGTCTAACATGCGCAAGGCGTCTGTCTGATTGAGTTGAATATTTTCCAGTTTGTCGATTTGTGTATCAATACCGTGCCGGAGCAGGGATGCCGTTTTGTTATACAGCTCAATAAGCAAGTTGTCCTTCCAACTGTTCCATTGAGTTGGATTGGTGGCACGAATATCTGACATGGTGAGCAGGTAGAGGTAGTCTAGTTGAGACAGGTTACGGACGGTCTCTGCAAATTCTCTAATTATCTCCGGGTCACTGATGTCCTTGCGCTGGGCCGTTATTGACATGATCAGATGATTGCGTACCAGCCAGCTGACCAGTTCGGCATCATTCGTGCTCATATCGTGATTAATGCAGAATTCAAGTGCATCTTCAGCACCCAGAATAGCGTGATCACCTTGCCGACCTTTGGCTATGTCATGAAATAATCCGGCCAGATAAAGTAATTCTGGTTTCTTTAAATGGTGGAAGATGCCGCTCGCTAAAGAGTGCTCATGGCAGAATTCAGGAACTGAAAGACGCCGTAAGTTTCTGACGACGAAGAGTGTGTGCTGATCGACGGTGTAGGCATGAAATAAATCATATTGCATGCGTCCGACAATAGATTCAAACGCGGGAATGTAGGCTGCAAGAATACCGTATCGGTTCATCCTGCGTAGCTCATGGGTTACGCCGCGACTATTATTAATAATTTTTATGAATAACTTTTTGGCTTTTGTCGAAGCTCTGAACTCATCATTGATCAAAGATTTATTTTCACGAATTAAACGAATAGTTTTAGCTTGTACACCCTGAATTTCAGGGTGCTCTTCCATAATGTAAAATAATTCAAGTAATGCGGCAGGTTGTTCCACAAAGAGATTTTTATCTCGAATTTCCAGGTAACCGTGACGAGTCTGGAATGCGCTATTTATTATCTCGGCTTCACAATCTTCATTGCCATAAAGAATCGCTTCTCGGAATAATTGCAGCAGCATTTCATTAAGCCGTTCCAGTTCCATCACGGTTCGATAATATTGTTGCATGAACTGTTCAATGGCCTGGTTGTTCCGATTGTCTTCATCATTTTTGAAGCCAAATTCATCGGCGAGATCACGTTGGTAATCGAACAGCAAGCGATCTTCACGACGGCCAGCCAGGTAGTGCAGGCTGCAACGAATTTTCCAGAGTAAATGCTGGCCTTCGAGCAGACTGTCGAGTTCATCCTGTTGTAGAAAGTTTTTTTCCACCAGGTCGTGCATGTGCTCAGCATTGAAGTGACGTTTGGCGACCCAGCCGATCATTTGTATATCACGTAGGCCACCACGACTTTCTTTAATATTTGGCTCAAGGCTGTACGCGGTATCGTTGAACTTTCCGCTGCGTTTCAGCTGCTCTTTCAGTTTGGCCTGAAAATAGGACTGATTATCCCATATTGCATCGGGACCTGTTTGTTCTTTCATTTGAGTGAACAGTTCCTGATCACCGCAGAGTAAGCGGGCTTCCATGATATTGGTGACCACGGTGATATCTTTTTCAGCTTCGCTAACGCATTCTTTGAGCGTTCTTACGCTGTGACCAATTTCAAGACGACTATCCCATAGCAGAGTCAGATAGCGCTCCAGTGCCTCTTTGGTTTTCTCGTTTTCTTCTTCACCTAACAATAACATCAGATCAACATCTGAAGCAGGGTGCAGTTCACCGCGGCCATAACCACCGACGGCAATGAGCGACACTTTCTGTTTTACCTCGTGAAATAAATGCTCGAACACTGAAATGAGTAAACGATCAACTAGTTGTGATCGCCCAAATACAATGACCTCAACGTCAGTGCCTTCCTGATAGAGTTTTTTTAAGCCATCATTGATTTGTGAGACAGCCGCTTTGAGCTGATTCAGAATGTCGTCATTGTTTTCAGCAAAGGCTTTTTCAAGCTCACTTAAATCGAGTAGTTGCTCGATTTCCCGGGTCGCCTTGTGTTGATTGTCGTGCATAATAAATAGACTTAAATCTCATCACCGGGGCATTGTGTCAGTATCTCGTGACCTGTTTCAGTCACCAGTATTGTATGCTCCCACTGTCCCGAAGGGCTGTGATCTTTGGTTACTACAGTCCAGTTATCGCTGAGTAATTTGACATCCCGTTTACCGGCGTTAATCATTGGCTCGATAGTGAATATCATGCCCGCTTCAAGTTGAACGCCAGTACCGGCTTTTCCGTAGTGTAGAACCTGCGGGTCTTCATGAAAGCCGCGGCCGATACCATGACCACAGTATTCTCTAACCACGGAGCAGTTATGAGATTCGGCATATTGCTGGATGGCATGGCCGATATCACCGAGGTGGGCACCGGGTTTAACTTGTTCGATACCCAGTTTGAGACACGCCAGGGACACTTCTGAGGCACGTTTGGCTTTGATGGGTGGCTCACCGATGTAAAACATCTTGCTGGTATCACCGTGGAACTCATCTTTGATAATGGTGATATCTATATTGATGATGTCACCTTTTTTAAGTTTTTTATTGCTGGGGATGCCGTGGCAGACCTGGTGGTTTACCGAGGTGCAGATCGATTTTGGAAAGCCATGATAGTTCAGAGGAGCTGGAATGGCTTTTTGCTCGTTAACGATATAGTCATGGCAAATTTTGTCTAGCTCATCGGTGGTAATGCCGGCTTTGACATGAGGACGGATCATTTGCAGCACTTCACCCGCCAGGCGACCAGCAATGCGCATTTTCTCAATTTCCTGTTTATTTTTTATATGTATAGTCACGGTATTTTATCTATGTTAATCAATAGGTTATCATTGTATTGAGTCATGCATGGCATGCCGTCAAATGTTGTTTCTTCATCTTCAATATGGTATAAAGCCGCCGCGCTTAAGGTTTCCTTGAGCATTAACGGGATATAGCGACCGCCC
>JBEQLM010000049.1:0-9159 GCA_040325975.1 Gammaproteobacteria bacterium
AGTCGGTCGTATACCACGACATCGGCCTGTTGCATTAAACGTAGCGCACGAAAAGTTAACAGATCTGGATCACCGGGACCGGCACCGACTAGAAATACTTCGCCAGGTAATTCAGGTTGTGCAGATTTTTCGTCGATAGTTTTATCAAGCAATTCTCTGGCCTCATCGTCATGACCGGAGAAAACCAGTTCGGCGATTCTACCTTCTAAAACACTTTCCCAAAAAACACGACGTGATTCAACATTAGGGAATGCGGCTTTAACTTTGTCTCTAAAGCTCTCAGCTAATGCACCCAGCTTGCCATAAGCAGCGGGGATCATGCCTTCCAGTTTGGTGCGAATTAAACGCGCAAGCACAGGTGAAGTACCACCAGTTGAAATGGCTATTTGCACCGGGGACCGATCGACCATCGATGGCATGATGAAGCTGCACAAGTCTGGATTATCAACCACATTCACCGGCAATTTCTTTTCATGCGCCAGCGCTGAAACCTGTTGGTTAACATCACCTTGATTAGTGGCCGCGATCACCAATACACAATCAGCCATATCTTCAGCTGAAAAAGTTTTTGCCTTGTGCTGAATTTTTCCTTCTGCAGCTAACTCACTCAGCTCGGAACACAATTCCGGTGAGACCACGGTAACCGCTCCTTCTGCTTTTCTAAGCAACGCCACTTTACGCGCAGCGATTGGACCACCGCCAACCACCAGACAAGGTCGTTGTTTGATTTGAACAAAAATGGGCAGGTAATTCATTAATCTCTCCGCGCTGTGCTTGATCTAACTTAAGTCAGCCAGGCTTAAAACTTAGGCCGACTTGAGCAAGGTTTTCAGCTCGCCCGTTTGGTTGATGGCAGAAAGATCATCAAAACCACCGACATGATGATCGCCAATAAAAATTTGTGGTACTGTGCGACGACCGGTAATTTTTACCATGTGCTCAAACTTGGAAGGATCTTCGTCGACCTTGATTAATTTATATTCCAGATCTTTATTCTGAAACAGTCTTTCTGCGGCTACACAGTAGCCACAAAACTTGCTTGAATAAATTGTAATCTCGGGTTGTGCCATATTAGTTACCAGTGCAAATGTATTTATTAAATTGTCGATTTATAAACGATCAATAACAGCTTTTAGTTTTTCGCGCACTTCCGTAGCAATACCACCCAAAGCTTCGTTTTCAATCGCCATCATTGAGGCCATAGGATCAACGGCGGCGACTTCTGTTTTGCCATCTGGCGTTTCCTGAACGATGACATTACAGGGCAACATGGTACCAATTTTGTCTTCGGCGGTGAGTGCCTTGTGTGCATAACCCGGGTTGCAGGCACCCAGTATGGTGTAACGCTGAAAATCAACATCCAGCTTTTTCTTTAATGTGGCACTGACATCAATCGTGGTCAGCACACCAAAACCTTCGTCACCCAACAGGCCGGTTACGCGTTCGATCGCGTCTTCAAAGGAATCATCAATTATTTTTGAAAAGTAATAAGACATAAGCCACCCCGTATTTATCTGGAGGGGGATTATAACCTTTTGCTAATAAAGAAGAAATCAGGTTTTTTATATGCTTATTTAGATGACTGGATCTGGACTCAGGTATCGAGCGGAGGCGGTGACACCCGCATGACTTCTTCAATGGTGGTAATACCATTAGCCACTTTATTGGCGCCACTCAGGCGCATAGGCATGAGGCCGTCTTTAACTACTTGCTGTCTCAAGGCGGCAATATCGCAATGTTCGGTGATAAGTCTTTTGCTCGCTTTGCTGAAGGTAAACATCTCATAAATCCCCATACGCCCCTGATAACCGGTGTTGCGGCATTCCAGGCAACCCACTGGCTTTTGAGCAGTCTCGGGTTTTTTGGATTTCCAGGGTGTCACCAGCGCACGCCATGCATCATCGTCAACCTCGGTTGGCTGCTTGCAGTGCGGGCACAGAGTTCGAACCAGTCGCTGCGCCATGACTCCAATCAATGAAGATTGAATCAAATACGGTGGTACACCAATATCCATCAAACGTGTAATCGCCGAGGGCGCGTCATTGGTATGCAAGGTGGATATCACCAGATGCCCGGTGAGTGCGGCCTGAATCGCCATGTCGGCGGTTTCCATATCACGAATCTCACCGATCATGATGATATCCGGATCCTGGCGTAACAGGGTTTTCACTCCGCCAGAGAAATCCAGATCAATATTTTTTTGTACCTGCATCTGATTAAAGGCTGGCTCGACCAACTCGATGGGATCTTCGATGGTGCAGACATTCACATCCGGCCTGGCCAGTTGCTTGAGCGATGAATACAGCGTAGTGGTTTTACCTGAACCGGTTGGCCCGGTGACCAGTATAATGCCATTGGGTTGATGAATCATGGACTGCCACATTTCATCATCCTTGGCACTGAAACCCAGCTCCTGAAAATTACGCACCAGCACCTCAGGGTCGAAAATACGCATGACTAACTTCTCGCCAAAAGCGGTAGGCATAGTAGACAAACGCAATTCAATTTCCTGCCCGTCTGGACTTCGTGTTTTTAAACGACCATCTTGTGGACGACGTTTCTCGGCGACATCCATACGTCCCAGAATTTTAATACGACTGGATACTGCCGCCATCACTGGCGTTGGAATCTGATAAACCTCGTGCAGCATACCGTCAATACGAAAACGCACATTGCTCATTTCCCGACGCGGCTCCAGATGAATATCACTGGCGCGCTGATCAAAGGCATATTGCAACAACCAGTCCACAATATTAACCACATGTTGATCATTGGCATCCAGCTTGCCGACACGCCCCAGCTCCATGAGTGATTCCAGATTCTGCAAATCACCCAATCCGCGCTGTGAATCATTCTGCGCACCAAATACCGATTTCGACACTGTATAAAACTCAACCAGATATCGGCGTATTTCTTCGGGGCTAGCAATAACCTGTTTGAATTCTTTATTGTGTATACGACTGAGTTCGCTTTCCCAATCGCGATCAAAAGGCTGCGCAGTGGCTACCGTGATCGAGTAAGCCTCGACTTTTACCGCCAACACATTAAAACGCTGCGCATAGGCGAAAGACATCACATCGGTCACCTGCGTCACATCCACCTTAAGTGGATCAATTCTGAAATAAGTAAGACCCACACGCTGAGCGAACCATTCAGTCAATGCATCAAGCGTCAAAGAACGTGTTTTTTTCTCATCCACCCAATTGCGTTCCGCAATAATTTCCAGCGGATGTTTATCTTTGAAAGCCTTGCCCCTCGCCAGCATACGAACCATGTGCGCATTATCCGCTGTCACCATTTCATCCTCTTCCAGCCAGGTGAGGATTTCATGCACATCCAGTTTGCGATTCTTTTGATTTTCTACAACTGCATTCATATTATTTGCCCTGTGATATTCACAGTGATGAGGTCGGTCTTACTTCGAATATTTCAGCAAGTACTTTATGACTTTCTGTTATTACTTCTATATTAGACACTTTTGCGTAATCCGGGCCTATTTGCAGCCATTTTTCCAATTCTTCGAGAACAGTTTGATCACCACAGGCCAGTAACTCGACCCGACCATCAAGCAAATTTCTCACCCAGCCAGACAAACCCAATTTAACCGCTTGCTGCTGCGCACAGGCGCGATAAAACACACCCTGAACACGTCCAGAAATCAAATAGCGATTACACATCATCAGTTATTTCTCAGCCATAAAAAAAGGCTCGCAAGCGAGCCTTTTTTAACTTCATATCCAGCAAAACTTAACGAGCTAGATAATCCGAATCAGATTGCTCTGTTGGACCAATTGACCATGCGCCACGTGTTTTTGCATGATTAACAGCAGCATCGATATCTGAAGATGATGCATTTTGATCAATATCAAAAACCTGACCAGGATAAATTAGATCTGCGTCTTTAATTTTGTCACGGTTAGTTTTATAGATTAAAGGCCACTGGTAAGAATTTGCATAGACTTCTTCCTTACCTGAAATATCCCACAAGTTATCGCCACCTACAACTGAGTAGCTTGTTACACCTGAAGACGCAGCTTCATTCTTGCTGGCTGCCATATCTGCCTCAGCTTTGGCTAATGCTTCACGTTCAGCATCAGTCATAGCTGCAGGTTCTTCTTGAGCCGGTGCTTCTTCTGTATCACCGGTTGATGCACAACCCGTTACTAAACCAAGCCCCAAAAAAGCCATTAAAAAGAGTCGTGCTGTTGTTTGTACAATAGTTGTTTGCATAATATCAAATCTCCAATATAAAATATTCAGTGTGAAGCTGTAGTTGTAGTTGTTATTGCTTTTTTATCTTATTTGCGACTGATTATAGCTACAATATTCCAATAATGTAACCGTAACGCCATAAACAAAATTGGATTATCATATACCCCTTCACCTGACTACAACTCAGCAAAGATTAGCTTAATTAAACAAGAGATAAACCATGAGCTCAACACGTATTTATCTAAACCCCAACTGCAGCAAATGTCGATTGAGCATGCAACTGCTTGATGACAAAGGCATTAAACCAGATGTCACCGAGTATTTGAAAGAACCTCCCAGCTTTGATGAGCTCAAGGAAATTCTGGATTTGCTGTCGATGGAACCTCGTGATCTGATGCGTCAGCATGAAACACCGTATAAAGAGTTAAATCTAATTGATGAAACTGTGAACCGTGACACACTAATTCAAGCCATGATCGATAACCCAATTCTCATCGAACGTCCCATTATTATTCATAATGGTAAGGCTATTATTGGCCGCCCTCCTGAGAAAATTCTGGATATACTCTGAGCTATGTCTGAAATTCTAGTTTTATACTATAGCCCCGGTGGCACCATAGCTGAGATGGCCAATGTTATTGCTCGTGGTATTGAGGAAATCGAGGGTATGGAAGCGCGTATTCGTAGCGTGCCATCAGTGTCGGCCAATACCGAACAAACTGAAAACACTATCCCAGATAGTGGCCCGCCATACGCTACGCATCAGGATCTTGAAGAATGTGCGGGGTTGGCTCTAGGCTGCCCTACACATTTTGGCAATATGCCAGCTGCGATGAAATATTTTATCGACAGTACTAGCCCTTTATGGATGTCCGGCAAACTGGTGGATAAACCCGCTGCCGTTTTTTCTGGCAGCATGAGTCTGCATGGTGGTCAGGAAAGCACTTTGCTCACTATGATGTTGCCCTTATTACACCACGGCATGCTGATTATCGGCCTGCCCTATACACAAACTGAATTACTCAGCACCAAAACTGGTGGCACACCTTATGGTGCCAGCCGAGTTACCAGTGACAACGAAGTCAACGTACTCAGTGATGATGAGCGTGCACTTTGCCTGGCTCTGGGTCGCCGTCTGGCTAATACCGCAAAAAAACTCAACGATTAAACTTATGTCGACACCAACTCTTTTACTTTCACGCTGGTTAACCTTGTCCGGTTATTTTGGACTGATGATTGGACTCTACGTCTGGCATTTATTGATCAACCAGACCGAAGCACATTTAATCTCGATTGTAATTCTGACTCAGCTTGGTCCGCTCATGTTCCCTCTACGCGGACTGCTCAATGGCAAAACTTATACCCACGCCTGGTCGATTTATCTGGCGATATTCTATTTTATTGTGGGAATTTGGTACGCGGGAGCTAGCGAGACACTGATGTTTGGCTTGTACGTGACCGCATTCAGCCTGTTATTTTTTGTCGGTACAGTGCTCTACACTCGGCTCAGCTCAAGAAGCCAGAAAGAAAATACGCCTGATTGATGTGATGGCATTAAATTGATTATTCTGATTCCAACACAGACTTAACAAAGGGAACCGTTAAACGTCGTTGCATTGCCATGGCCGCGGTATCAAGTACTTCTAAGCGTTCAAACAGACCGAACAGATCACGTGGATAATGACGCATCAAATATTCTGCGACATTGTCCGGCAACTCAAGCCCTCGTTGTCCCGCTCGAATACGCAAGGCCTCGCGTTTGTCTGCATCACTCAAGGCCTGCAACTGGAATACCGGCCCCCAGGCTAAACGAGAACGTAAATCTGGTAATTTCACGGCCATGGCTTCTGGAGAGACCGATGCTGCCAATAACAGGCTATTACCCGACTCGCGCATACGGTTAATTAAATCGAATAAAGCTTCTTCCCATTCGGGCGATTGCGCCATCAGCTCAATATCATCCAGACAGACCAGATTCAGTTGCTCCAATTCATCCAGCACCTGAACAGGCTGATTGATGATCTCTGCAGCGGGTAAATAACACACAGTATGCTGATTTTTTGCAGCCAGATGGCAGGCGGCCTGCAACAAATGACTCTTACCACCACCCTTAGCCTCGCTATGAGGTGACCAGATATAAACTTGTTTCTCGCCTTCACCCAGAGCACATTGCTGCGCGATACCCACAGCAACTGCATTACTACCCGCAACCAGCGTCTCGAAACTAAAAATATCCCGAGCACCAAAATGCAATGGTAACTGTCTAAACGATGTATTGGCCTTGCTGGACGGGGACATGCCTAACGCAGTGTAAAATGATAAAGCCTGGGTTCCAATACTGACGGGGCTGGGGCATCACTAGCTGTGATGTTTGCCGTCGGAACTTCAGACGTTTTCATTTTAACGAGCTCATGCTTTGACTTATCCACATCCAGAGCATTGATAGAAAGCAACTTCATGACCGAACCTGACTTAATCAGATTCAGTAAATCATCTACTTTGCTTCGTACAGTCAGATCAAAAAACACACGATTTGGCTCGAGCCTGGACAGTTGCACTGATTGCACCGCCGATAAACTCAACAAATATTTTTCAATACGCCGAAAGTCATCGACACTCTTTACACGATCAACTTCTACCGCAACCGTTTTTTGCTGCGAGACATCAGACGTTTCTAGTACCGCAAATTTTTGCCCCATAACATCGGCAATCAAATCAGCGGCACTAACAATCAGATTTTCATAATTACCACCACTCAAATTCCATTTCTTCACTTTCTCATCCATCAGCAATGACCATTCACCTTTCCACATTTGACCATTCCAGCTCATATTAGCCGCAATAACAGGGCCTGATGAGTACCGTTTTGAAGCATTTTTCAATGGCTCGATAAAAGCTGCCCTGATATCGGTAAAACGAATGATTTGCCGATCAACCGCATCATTTTCTGGCCAAATTGTCGGAACACCTCGACGACTGAAAGCCGTATTTGCTTTCGATTTAATCAATGAAGCATCATTGTTTTTTAGAATATACCGTTGCTTACCATCATTTACGGCCAGCCACATCACCACCTGAGTTCGGCGATCACCCCATAAGGGAATGGCTTGCTGACGCAAAAAATCCATAATCCTGGTTGCATTGTAATGCACCCAGAGTTGTTTTGAAGGTTCTTTATCTGTTTCTGCTGTGGCCTGTACAGCCATATACTCATATCGTTTCACATAACTATTTGCCACGGGAGCTTCGATTTTTTCCAGAATATTGCTGTCACCTGAAACCCTGATCAGCACCTCGATCAAACCATCATCTTGCGCGGTCTGGCGAATCTCCTTGCTCTCATCAAGAACAGGTATCTTTACTTCAAACAGGTCTTCAACCACCACGGCAGAAGCTGTTAATGGCGCCAATATGGACATCGACAGAAAAAATAAAAGGGTCTTTAATATTGTCACTGAGACAAAACCAAAGTAACTATTTGTTTTTTGATACATCATATACAGATTATTTAGAGGATTATTTCGGTAGATTATACAATCAGACAGCATGGAGCGTGTACAATATCACACCTTAAAAAATATCACGTAGCACTGGCTTTCAAAAATGTCGGATAACACTCAAAACAAAAACACCTCCCCCTCTCTCAGTTACCGCGATGCCGGTGTCGATATCGATGCAGGCAATCAGCTGGTCGAAAAAATTCGTGGCAGCGTTGCCAGCACAAAACGCCCCGGTGTGATGGGCAGTATTGGCGGTTTTGGCGGCTTGTTTGAAATCCCCGCTGGCTACAAACAACCGGTACTGGTCTCCGGCACGGACGGTGTTGGTACCAAACTGAAATTAGCCATAGAACTGGGCAAACACGACACCATCGGCATTGATCTGGTCGCTATGTGTGTCAACGACATTCTGGTACTGGGTGCCGAACCGTTATTTTTCCTCGACTACTACGCCACCGGCAAGCTGGATACTGAAATAGCCGCTGATGTGATTGAAGGTATTGCAGAAGGCTGTCGTCAGTCCGGCGCCGCACTGATTGGTGGTGAGACCGCTGAAATGCCGGGTATGTATAGCGAGGGTGATTACGATTTAGCCGGTTTCTGCGTTGGCGTTGCCGAAAAAGAAAATATTGTTGACGGTTCCAAAGTGAAAGCTGGCGATGCCATTATTGCACTGGCCTCCAGTGGGCCACATTCAAATGGTTATTCTCTGGTTCGCAAAGTGATTGAAGTTAGCAATGCTTCACTAGATCAGGCCTGCGGTGAAACCACGCTGGGCGATGCACTACTGGCACCCACTCGTATTTATGCTTCATCGATTCTCAAAGTATTGAAAACTATTCCCCTGCACGCACTGGCACACATTACTGGTGGCGGCCTACTGGAAAACATTCCACGTGTTTTGCCTGAAAACACGCAGGCTGTTCTCGATGAGCAGAGCTGCAAATTACCACCTGTTTTTGAATGGCTGCAAAAGAGCGGCAATATCAAAATGAATGAAATGTACCGAACATTCAACTGCGGAATTGGCATGGCTGTCATCGTTGCCGAAGAAGATGCTGGAAGCACTATAAAGGCATTCAATGATGCTGGTGAAAAGGCATGGCGTTTGGGTGAAATAGCTCAATCATCAGGCGAAGCCAACGTTATTTTCAAATAAACATCACGACCGTGAGTATGCCGTCAATTGTCATCTTGATTTCAGGCTCAGGCAGTAATCTCCAGGCAATTATTGATGCCGTTGCTGAAAAAAGAATTCACGCAGACATCAGCGCTGTCATCAGTAATCGTCCTGATGTCTTAGGTCTGGAAAAAGCCCAGTCTGCTGGTATCGAGACGATTGTTATCGACCATACTGGATTTACTGAACGTCGACAATTTGATGAAGCCTTAACCAGGCAGGTCGCTGAACTGGAACCTGATCTGATTGTGCTGGCTGGTTTTATGC
>JBEQLM010000004.1:0-20976 GCA_040325975.1 Gammaproteobacteria bacterium
TTACCGGCATCACAGCACAATGGTCAATTACAACAGCTATCAGTTTGAGTCTCAATTTTGAAAAACAAACCAGAAGAGAATTCAGTATTGTACTTGATGATAATAGTTTGCTTGAACCAGCAGCAGGTTCGAGTATGGGATTAACATTGAGAGGGGAAGTTTTGTTTTAGGAAAAACACGGGGGCAGGTCTTTAAAAACCCGGGTCAGAGAGCAATTGTTTCTAATATACTAATACGTTAAAGGAACCAGACCGCTTTGTTTTATTTGGTGATTACAAAATGGAAGCCAAGTAGGGTGGGCATGATTTTTATGCCCACGCGTATACCAACCTCATTAACAACTACGTGGGCACATACAACGTGCCCACCCTACAAAAACATTCTGTTTTAGCTTTTCCTTTCCCTTATACAACCTGCACAGTTTTCAACTTCGCTAATGATTAAGACCCTATCATTCCGGTAACTTAAAAGCAGCCATGCCGTTTTCTTCTTCCTCTTCATCTTCTTCATCGGCTAGCAAACTTAGACCACCATGGTCATCGTGACCGGAGCTGCCTTTTTCACCTTTTTCAGCCAGTTCAATTTTTAGTCGTAAGTTGTTAGCGCCATCCGCATTTTTCAGTGCTTCATCAAGAGAAATTCTTCCTGCGTTATACAAGTCTAAAAGTGCCATGTCGAATGTTTGCATGCCCATGGGGGCTGATTTTTCCATGACTTCCTTGATTTCAAGAATTTCACCCGCCTTGATTAAATCGGCGATACGTGGGGAGTTGAGCAAAATTTCGATAGCCGCGCAACGTTTGCCTTCTACAGTAGGGACTAGACGTTGAGAGACAAAACATTGTAGGTTGATTGAGAGGTCGCTTAACAGGGACTGGCGCTTTTCTTCCGGGAAGAAGTTAATAATTCGGTCGAGTGCCTGATTGGCATTATTGGCGTGTAGTGTTGAAATGGCCAGATGTCCTGTTTCAGCAAAGGCCAGTGCGTGTTCCATGGTTTCTCGATCTCTAATTTCACCGATCAGAATAACATCGGGCGCCTGGCGTAAAGTATTTTTCAGTGCGTCTTCAAATGAATCGGTGTCCATGCCGACTTCGCGTTGATTGATGATGCAGCCACGGTGTTCGTGGACGAACTCAATAGGATCCTCAATGGTTATGATATGGCCCTTTGAGTTTCTGTTCCTATGGTCGATAAGAGCCGCGAGGGAAGTTGATTTACCCGAGCCGGTACCACCGACAAATAGAATAAGCCCGCGTTTGAGCATGATGACTTTTTTGAGAACGTCCGGTAGACCGAGGTCAGCAAGATTGGGTATTTCGGTGACGATGTTTCGGATAACCATCGAAACCTCATTGCGTTGCTTAAAGATGTTGACACGAAAACGACCGATATTGGGCAGAGAAAGCGCCAGGTTCATTTCCGGTTTATCACGGAAAGCTTCACGTTGCTTGTCATTCATTATTTCATTGGCAAGACCTTCAACCCAGCCTGGTGGTGCAGGGTCTTTGCCTAATGCGGTGAGCGTGCCACTAAATTTGGCGCTGGGTGGGGCGCCTGTGGATAGGTAAAGATCGGAGCCGTCCCTTTCAGCGAGAATTTTTAAAAGAGGTGTAACTTTCATGTAAATGTTGTCTGCATGTCTATTTCGAGATTGATTAGTATACCGATTGGTAGCTATTTGCAACAGCCATAAGGATGCGGTTAATTAATGCCTGGCGCTAGATTTTGCACCATATAGGTGCGTAAATGACAGGGCTGGCAAGTTACAGTCAAAAGTAATCAATATATAGATATTATTTGACGAATATTTGTATACGGAGGTAATTCAAGTAGATATATAGGTGCCAGATACATAAAATGACTATCCCCCTTACTGATGTATCAAAGAGAGGCTGTTGTGGCGACGGTAATGAATAAAAATGAGATGTACGTTTGTTCTGATAGACGCGTGTTAGATAAGCGCCAAACCAAGCTGCAGCATATTTGCCTGCAACTGGCGTCGCTTGGTCATAAATGCCAGTTGGGTGCAGAGTCGGGTTATATGTCGGCGGCGGACAGCCTGATAAAAAACTATTCTGAGTACCGCCGTTTATTCGCGGAGTATCGTTGTCCGGCTGACCAGCGTATCCAGGGTTTTCTGAATGACTATTTTGAGCGTAATGGTGTCGAGCAGACAATTAAACTACCGGCTGAAACATTCTCATTAAATGAGTCGGGGCTGGCGAGAGAATTGTCCTTGCCGTTGAGTGGCAATAAATATAAATCAGATTTATTGGAATCCTATCGGGTCAAACAAGGCGTCTTGCATAACCCTAAGAATGACCGTCGCACTACCTCCGGTGTTTTTCATATTGTAGAAGGAGGTTTACCCGTTCCCGCTGATAAAAAAGCAGTGCCGGTAGATGTCTACGCCAACTTATTGCAGATAGCTTTAGATCCGCCTGAGGATTTGCTGGCACTGCCTATTTCCAGCGCTCTAGCTAAGCCAATTAATCTTTGGGTGTCATTGTTATTGAGACCTATCGTGCATCCAGAAGTAGAAGGTGTATTACCCGAGAAAACGCTGGAAACACGATTCTTCGCTCCCGGCGGATTGGTTGCTAATCTCGATTTTGTGGAATCAATTTTTGGTAATGGTGGTGATCCGTTTTTATCAGAAAATGATGCTGCCCTCGATATTAATCATTGGACCGGTCACAGCGGTTGTGTGATTCTGGCACCGCACCTGACAAAACTGAGTAAAAAGGGATTGGGCCTACCGCATTATGATGATGCCACCGAGCGACAACGTAAAGAGGGTATGTGCTGGAAGAATGACGAAGAACTCTATAACGATGGTAGTGCGTTCAAAGTAGTCTGTCGTGATATGAATGGTGTCATCGTCACCATCATTGCAGATAATTATTTTGGCTACAGTAAAAAAGAAATTAAATCACAAATAAGTTATTCCGCTAATTTATTTGGTGGTGTAGAAGAAGAGCATGCTGGTGGTGCGGTTGCTTTCCCACGCTTTAATTTGGGTGAAAGTTATTTACCAAAAATCGAAAAAGAAATGATCAACCATACTTTTGTCTGGTTGTGTGAGCAGCATAAAGATCGGATAGAAATAAAAGGTGAGGGATATGCGGTAGATAAAAACTGGGAAAATGTTTTATATGTTCCAGAAGATGCGCAGATGGATGTACAGCAGAGAAATATTTGCTGGACGAAAAATGGCGAGAAAAAACAAATTAAGTTAGTTGCCAAATATACCTATATATACCCCAGTGGATTTAGGGTGCATTTGCAAAAACATCCGCAGGCACCGAGTTGGCGTTTAATTGGTACTTTAGGCGAAGGTACTTTTTGTCATAAACCTAGCACTGTGTCTGGTGGAGGAAAGTCAGAAATTTCCAAGTCAATTCAGGATTCGATGATTTCAGGGCCGGTTTATGTCGGTGACATTGAAAAAGACCTGGATCAAGTAGAGGCGATATTTAATCGAGATTATTCAACAAGATTTAAAAATAAAAAAGAAAAAGACGATCGAGATATTCTAAGTAAGGAACGTAGCCTGGGTTCAGTTATTCGTTTACTAACACCAACGAAAACAGATTATACAGATGAGTATAACGAGTGGTTAGAGGGTCTACCTCAACATATTCTGGCTCTGGCCTATATGATCAAGCGCTTTTACCAGCATGACTGGAAAGGGGACTGGAGAAGACATTTTACTGTTGATGAAGTCAATGGTAATCCAGGCCATGAGCTTAAATATAATGGCAGAAAAATGATCACTAGTTATTTGCGAGTGGGCACACATAGTGATGGGACATGGCGAATTTATAAATTAAGACAGGATTTTGTTGCTTCAACAAAAATTCAAACTGAAGATGATATTAGTGCATCAACTGTCGTGCCTGTTTCACAACTGAGCGGTCTAAATAATCGTTATCATGTGTCCAGTGTGAAATTAGTAAAAAATTGTGAGAGCCGTTTGTTCCAGCGTCCTGATGATGCGATTATTCGTGGTCATGATAAACAAACTGAATCTGATTTGGCAGAAGAGGGTAACTTTATATCGAACTTTGAGCCATTGAATACCGATGATGCACGAGAATTGGTTGAAGATGCTGTTGGTTTTCAGGAATATTCCGAGCCAATGCAGGCTTTAATTAGCGAGGTCGCAGAGGGCCATGAAGGGGAGTATTTTGTTTCATCAGCTCATCCACGATTGGTGGATGGCAAGCCAAGTGCCAATGTCCGTTATTTGCAGATAAGACCAGATCTGGTCGATGCTCGTAGCTCCTATCTGGCAAAAATGGGAACAAGTTTGTCACGAGGTTTATCCGCAGATCAGCCAGTTTATTATCCGGTCAATGCAGTCTTACAGGGTCGTAGAAATAACCCACAAGATAAAGCAGCAGGTATTAGACCTTTGGCTGTTTATAACCCAATCCATTATCAGGAGTTGCCTGAGCTATTTATGGAACTAATCTGTAGCTTAACGGGTAAGTCACCATCAACAACGGGTGCAGGTTCTGAAGGTGCGTTGACGAAGGGCCCGTTCAATGCGCTATCAACCACTGCAGATTTAAATAATGCATTTGTATCCTATGTACTGTGTGGTCATGACGGCTTCAGCAGTGCTGCTGGCTATATTGGTACTCGCCGTCGTGTTGATCATGATATTAGTATGTTGATTCCAGAGATTTGGTGTCGCGTACCCGTAGTTCAGCGCCAACCAGAATATTTAATTGAAAATGGTTACCTTGAGAAGCTGGATGATTTTTCGCATGATGGCAAAGTAGTGCATGCTAGTCGCTTAGGCTATCGTATTACAGAAAAATTTGTACATAACTTTTTTGGTAAGGTGTTTGATAATCCTGTGATTGTTTTTGATGAGGCTATGCTCAAACCAGAAACGCAGGATATGGAAGCCTATATTGATGGTATAAATAATATAAGTGAGGCTCAACAAAAAGTCGCAAAGGCTTATTTTGAAGATGGCTCTATTAATGATGCATGCCCACCATTGCAGGCACTACTAAACATAATGGCGTATGGTGAATACGAAGGCAAAACAATTAACGATACATCAATACGTGAAATGTTTACACTCGATTATTTAATGCAAAGTGACTGGTATCAAGAGCGCCTGTCTATCAAGCAGAAAAGAGATGCTGCCCTGTGGAAAATGAATCGAGATTACGTTGAGCAGAAAATGGATGAAATGCACGAAAGTGAGACTCAAGACTGGGCAAGGCTACAGGGCCGAATAGAAAAGGCGGATGAAATGCTAGAGTGGATGAGCAGTGAAAGTTATCTCGATAGCTTGCAAGGATCATTGGGTGCTGACTGGATTCATAAGGAGGCGTGATTAATGTTATTTCATGAGGCAGAAATCGCATCAATAATAAAATAAATTCATGGTGGCAGCATCTGCCTGGATTGACGTTTCTGTTTGGTATCATTACAGCCACACCATTATTTGCGACAGAACAGAAAGCGTTCGATCCGAATAAAATTTATATAGTGGCTTTTGCTCAGGATACAATGAGTAATGATTGGCGCGCAGCACAAGTTCATGATGTTGAACGTGAACTGTCTAAATACCCATTTATCAAGTTCGTATTTACCGATGCAAAGGGTAGCAGCGCCAGACAGGCTATGGATATAGAAAGATTGGCTAATGAGGGCGCTGATTTAATTATTACCAGCCCAAGAGATGCCAATATCATGACGCCTGTTATCAGTAAACTCTATAAAAAAGGTGTTCCAGTTATTTTGTTAACTCGTCGTATATCCGGTAACGATTATACAATGTTTATTGGTGCAGACGATTATGCGATTGGTCGTCAGGCGGCAAAGTATCTGGCCGTAGCGCTTAGTAAAAAAGGCCGTGTGATTATGCTCAAGGGTGTGGCAACGGCAACAACCAGTATAAAACGGACACAGGGGTTTCTGGATCAGATAAAACAGTTCCCAAATATAGCGGTTATAGCTGAAGAACATGCTGATTATCGGCGTAATAAAGCCATAAAGGTGATGGAGAAACTTCTGCAGGCAGAGATGAAATTTGATGCAGTGTATGCGCAGTCGGACAGTATGGCGACAGGCGCGCGTATGGCAATGAAAAAATTCGGTATTAACCCTAAAAGCAAAATAATTATTGGTGTTGATTATATTGACGAGGCGAGGAAGGCGATAATTAATGGTGAGCAAAGTGCATCATTCACCTACCCAACGGCAGGTAAAGAGGGTGCCGAAGCTGCCGTAAGAATTTTAAAAGGGAATAAAGTCAAGAAGAATCAAAGCATCGACTTTACAATGATGGTTAAGGAAAATATTAAGTAATATCTCCTGCTTATATAAATACTAATTTAAAAGGATGTAATTGAAAGTGCTAAATCTCCATACCCTGAAAAGTAAAATAGTTTTAATGCTAATGACTTCTGTTGCATTAGTATTAATTCTTATCGCCATCGTTTCATCACTTCTAATTACAGAGCTTCATCAAACAACAGCTGAAGAAAAGTTGATAAATAGCATAACTTTATTGCAGCGCAGCCTTGAAGAAAAGCAAGCAAGGTTGACCGAAAGCGGGCAAAGACTGCAAAGCAACGAGGAAATACTTGCAGCAACGCACCTTATATGGGAATACCAGGATCCAGATAATTATCAGCCTTTGATTTTTGATGTAGAAAAACAGGAACTGATAAACCTGATTGAGCGAGAGGTGCAAGGGACTGATTATGTATTCGCGGGCATTTATTCCTTAAAAGGCGAATGGCTTGCATTGTATGATAAAAGAAAAAATATAAAAGCATATGGTTCGTATGACAAACAAGGCCAGGCAGTAATTGAAATTAGCGACAAAGAAATAAATTCTGTCGACTATCAGCCACTTATAACGCCATCACATGATGATAGTAATTCCAGGCAGGGCGCTTATTATAGATTAAGTAATAATGGAAAAGATCTTATATTGATGGCGCATTTTCCGATAATGACGCCGGACAGACACACGTCCGATGTTATGGCTTGGTTGTATTTGGCTTATGTTCTTGATGACAATTTTGCGGAGGACATGTCGGCTAAAACGGGCAGCAGTCTAATTATATACGACCAGTTTAAGAGACAAAACCATAGTTACATGCTTGTAAGTAAAGGGCAGAATCCAGTATTTGGCGAACAGCTTAAAAAAGTTGTCAAGAACATTTCGAGTGACATGGATACAAAAAATATTCATGAGACTGGGGCACATTTTATGCATGCAAATGATTATTTTGCAGTTATGTTTCCACTAGAGCTTGAGAATGAAAAAGAATTGTATGTCACCTTTGGGCTCGATAAAGCTAATTTATCTAGTAGTATTGAGACGTTTCAGCGAGCAATATTTGTTGTTTTAGTATTGAGTGGTCTTATTGTTGTGCCGTTGGGTATGTTGTTTGCTGTCCGTACTATTATTAATCCAGTCTCTAGATTGACTGATTTTGCGAAAAGCCTGGCGAGTGGGAAATCACCAAATATTTATGGTTTCTCAAGTAAAGATGAGCTAGGCATGTTGGCAGATGCCTTCAATACAATGGTAGTGTCGATTCAGATGAGAGAGGAATCTTTACGCTCAAAACAACGAGAGATAGAAAGCATTATTGAAAATGCACATTCGCTAATATCAATGAAAACAGTTGATGGCAAATATGTAATGGTTAACCATTTGTTTGCAGAGGTTTTCAAGTTGTCAAGTGATGATGTTATTGGTCGAACAGATATGGATATCTTTCCCAACGAAACGGCACAAGCACTTCGAGATAATGATTTAAAGGTTGTGAAAGACAAAAAAGCTATTCAATTTGAAGAATCGATTTTACTAGGGGAAATACTTCATACATATATTTCGAACAAGTTCCCTCTGTTTGATAATGATAATAATGTCATTGCAGTCTGTAGTATTGCCACTGATATTACAGAAAGGAAAAAAGCTGAATTAAAATTATCCCTGGCAAAAAACGTTATTGAGCATGCCAATGAGGCGGTGGTGGTAACAGACCTTAATGCAGTTATTGAAGAAGTTAATGATGCTTATTTTAAGATTTCAGGTTATAGCCGCGAGGAAGTGATTGGTGTAAATCCGAATATTTTACAATCAGGTCATCACGATAAACAATTTTACAATACCATGTGGAAGAGCATTGTAGAAACCGGTAGCTGGGAAGGAGAAATGTGGGACAGGCGAAAGAATGGAGAGGTTTATCCCAAGAACCTATCTATTAGTACGGTTTATGATGATGCAGGAAAAGCCTGTAAATATGTAGGTATTTTTTCTGATATTACTGGAAGGAAAGAAACGGAACGTCAGCTCAAACATCTTGCGTATTACGATGCTTTAACTAACTTGCCGAACAGGGTAATGTTTTACGATCGACTCCAGCAGGCAGTTTCCTCGGCAAAGCGCGATGATCACTTATTTGCAATAATGATGATTGATCTCGACCGCTTTAAACTAGTTAATGACACATTAGGTCATGCTTCGGGTGACGAATTATTGATCATCGTTGCACAAAAACTTAAGGAATTGGTGAGAGGATCTGATACGGTTGCACGTATAGGTGGTGATGAGTTCAAAATAATTCTTACTGATATAAAGAGTCCTGAAGAGGCTTCCATTGTTGCGCAAAAAGTAATCGATACTTTGCGACAGCCTATACAATTAAAAGGGAAAATGGTGACTATTGGTGCAAGCATAGGTATTGCTATTTATCCTGAAGATGGCGAAGAAATTGATCAGTTAATCAAATATGCCGATATGGCTCTCTACAAAGCGAAGGAGAGTGGCCGAAATTGTTATCTTTATTTTTCCAACGATTTTCAAACACAGATCCTTGATCATATTGAAATGGAAAGCGATATGAAAAAAGCTATGGCCCTGGGTGAGTTCAGCTTGCACTACCAGCCTAAAATTAATTTACATGATGATTCTTTATCCGGTATGGAATCTTTAATAAGATGGCAACATCCTGAGAAGGGGCTGATCCCGCCTGACCAGTTCATACCTTTTGCGGAAGAAACAGGTCTGATTATTCCTTTGGGTGAATGGATTTTGAATACGGCTTGTCAGCAGTTACGCTTATGGTCAGAAAATCTGGAGCAGCCGCTTAATCTGGCTATAAATTTGTCTGCATTACAGTTTCAGCAAAAGGATTTTGTTCGTACCATGAAAAAAATTATTGATACACATGGCATAGACCCAAAAAATCTAGAGCTGGAAATTACCGAAAGTATGGTAATGGCAGATGTTGATAAGGCAATAGACATAATGAAACAATTACGGGATCTTGGTTTGAAGCTCGCCATTGATGACTTTGGTACCGGTTATTCATCATTGAGTTATTTGAAGAAGTTTCCGATTAATACGCTTAAAATTGATCGGTCTTTTGTGCGTGATCTCACCATCGATTCTAAAGATGCCGCTATGGTCAAAGCGATTATTTCTATGGCAAAAGATCTGGATTTGGATGTTGTGGCTGAGGGAGTTGAAACTAAAGAACAGTCAGACTTCCTGAGAATGAATGGCTGTCAGTATGTTCAGGGCTTTTATTTTAGCAAGCCATTGAATGTGGAAGAATTTGAGGCTTACATAGAAAAATAAGATTACTATTTTAAGTTGAGGACATCCTTGTCTACAGTCTGTTTGTTAGCTACAACCTTTGGGGCGTGGCAGGCCAGCGATTTTATTGGCGCATTTGATCAAGCCTGTTGGGAACAGGGAGTAAATGTATTTTTGATCGCTGCGATCCTTGCCGAATTTTTTCTTCATGATTTTGGAAAAATTACGTGGCTCACAGACAGAACCATTTTCCGAAAAATATTCGCGCGCTTCATTGATGATATCCCAGTGCTCTGGGGTTAGTTCTTCAATTTTTTCGTTTTTTGAAATTTCAACGGCGAGTTCTTCGCTCCATTCATCAAGATTGTCCAACCAGCCGGCTTCACTCAGCTGAATGATCTTTCCATTAATTTCTGCTTGCATAACGTCGTACCTTTTTAATAACCTAGTAATTTGATCAAGTATTATATACACATTCTAATATATATAAAACCATGAAGTTGATATGGTTTATGCGTTTACTGTTAACTTATTGAAATAACAGTGTTATTGCCGTTTAAAGTCAGTATTACCTAACTAGTTGCCGTTCAATTTCATCACGTTTTATTTTGCCTTCAAGTAATTCAATAAGGCTGAGTGTAAAGTCCATAGCAGTGCCGGGGCCGCGAGAGGTAACAATCTGACCATCAATCTCAATGGCGGTTGAGCGCACATTAAGTTGAGGGTATTCGTCCAGTGCACCGGGGTAGCAGGTGACCTGTTTGCCATCAAGTAATCCTGCGCTGGCAAGTGCTTTGGGTGCCGCGCAAATGGCCGCAATTAATTTGTTGTTAGCTGCGTGTTGTTTTAAAAGTGCCTGTAGGTTTGCGTCATCGCGTAAATGATTGGCACCTGGAAGGCCACCTGGCAGAACAATCAAGTCGAATAGTTCATTTTTTATATTATGTATATTGGTATCGGGGATGAGACGAGTGCCACGAGAGGCGGTTACAGTTTGATCATCCAGACCAGCCGTAGTTACCTCAATACCGGCTCTGACCAGTAAATCGGTTATGGTAATAGCTTCAAGCTCTTCACAGCCCTGAGCAAGTGGTACCAGTGCACGTGACATGGCTTTCATTACCTCGTAGTTCAAGTAGTTTTGATACAGGCACTAATTCAATGCCATTTTCAGCCAGTTTTTTTAGATTTTGTTTTAGAAAAGAGAGCGTTGTTGGGTGAGGATGCGCAATCGCGATAGCGTACCCCTTCTTGTTAGTTATCTGGATAAATCGATCAAACTGCTTACGAATAGTTTCAGGCTTGAAATCAGGATCTAGAAAAACATCACGCGAAAGATTCGGTATTTGGTATTTGCTGGCGATCTCAGTGACGACAGATTTTTTACTGGTACGGCTATCAATAAAATACATATTATCGAGGTTGGAGACTTCAGCCATGAGCCAGTCCATATGGCCGGGGTGCTGGGTTAACAGACTGCCCATATGAGAATTAAGGCCGCTGAGATAAGGCACGGATGCAAGGTTTTCTTGCAGTTGTTTCTTGAACTGCTGATGCGTCATATGCAGTTTGAGTGTGCCAGGGGAAGACTTATGGTGTTCAACTGATTGCAAGGGCAAATGCAGCATCACTTCTTTGTTTTTGTGATGAGCCTGAGTAGCCAGCTGCCTGGCAAATTGGGTTTGAGGGAGAATAGCTAGCGTGATAGCTGCCGGGAAATCAATAATGGTCTGTCCGTGCTCGTAACTATTGCCAATATCATCAATTATGATGCTGGCGATTTTGGCTGCTTGAGAGCTTGAAAAGAAACCAAGTAATAAAAGTGAAAGTAAAAAATGCCCGGCGTACTTTCGAGGATGTTTATGATTATAGCCGGGCATATAATCAGCTTATAACGATTTGTGGCCTAGAATATTTAGGCCTTTTAACAGGGTCAGCGCTTCGTGTAGCTGATAGTCTTCGGTGGCCAGAACTTTCTTTTTTTTGTCGGTTTCTTCCTTGGCGATATTTTCCTTTTTGATTTCCTCATCAGTTTTATTTGGATTAGTGATGTGATTGCCAAGGTCAGATTCTTTTAAACGAGAGATTTTGTCTGAATCAGCTTCAGTGACCTTGAGTTCATCGAGAGGAATATCAGGTGTAATGCCTTCGCCCTGTATGGATCGACCAGCAGGGGTGAAGTAACGAGCTGTGGTAATTTTAACAGCGCCGCCACTGCGTAATTCCTGAATGGTTTGAACAGAGCCTTTACCGAAAGATTTGCTACCCATAACTACGGCACGATGATGGTCCTGTAGAGCGCCAGCAACAATTTCAGAAGCAGAAGCAGAGCCGCCATTTATCAAAACAACAATAGGCGCGTTATTCATTACATCGCCGGGTTTGGCATTAAACTCAAATTTGGAGTTTTCGATGCGGCCTTCTGTATAAACCAGTTTGCCTTTATTAATGAACATGTCTGAAACATCGGCAGCAGCATTGAGCACGCCGCCAGGGTTATTGCGTAGATCTAGCACCAGACCCTTGAGTTCTTTACCAAATTCTTTTTTCAGTGAATTAATGGCTTTGAGTAAATCTCTGGGCGTTTTGGACTGGAAGTTGGAGATACGTACATAGCCAAAACCAGGTTCAAGCATGCGATTTTTGACGCTATCTACTTTGATGATAGCGCGAGTGACGACGATAACCAATGGTTTGTCTTCTCCTTTACGCACAATAGTGAGTTCGATATCGCTACCGGGTTTGCCGCGCATAATTTTAACAGCATCATTTAAACTCATGCCTTTAACTGATTTATCATCAAGACGTACTATTAAATCACCCGATTTGATGCCAGCTTTGAAGGCGGGTGTATCATCAATAGGTGAGATGACTTTTACGAAGCCATCTTCCATGCCAACCTGAATGCCGAGACCGCCAAATTGACCGGTAGTGCCAATTTTTAACTCCTTGTATTCGTCTGGGTTGAGGTAAGTTGAATGGGGGTCGAGGCCTGACAGCATGCCCTTGATGGCATTTTCAAGTAAGACTTTATCCTCGACATCTTCAACGTAGTCCGATTTGATGCGTGAAAATATATCTGAAAGATTGCGTAATTCGTTAAGCGGTAAGCCGTTGTTAGAGCTGTCTTTAAGGGCGAATACGCTGCCAGTTATTGAGGCTGAAACACCTATAGCAATACCTAGTGTTAATAGCAGCGCGGTTTTGAATTGTTTACTCATTAAAAAAAGCTCCGTTCACGAGGGGGCGGTTATTGGTTTGTGGGGGAAAATTGTATCTAAATCGTATGTACAGTGGGTAAGACTATAGCATTTTTAGAGTGAATATTAATCATAGGGTTCCCTTTAAGTGGTTCGAATTGTAACAAACAAGCGACTAACGGGATGAAATATGCCGTGCTTTATGTGAGCACCATAAATAAGGGTCAATCGGTTTACCACGGGCGCGAATCTCAAAATAAAGACCGGGATCTGGTTGTCCGCCACTGTCACCAGTGGTTGCGATGGTTTCACCTGCTGTGATCCAGTCGCCTGCTTGTTTGAATAGAGTTTCATTATGGCCATAAAGGCTCATGTAGCCATCACCATGGTCGAGAATAATGATAAAGCCATAGCCCTGCAACCAGTCTGAAAAGGCGACACGGCCATGGCTGACTGCACGGACGGATTTTCCATAGGCAGAGCCAATGAGAATGCCATTCCATATTAAGTCGCCTTTATTTTTGCTTTGACCATAACGTGCAAGAAAAGGGCCTTTAACAGGCCAGGGCAAAAGTCCCTTTTGCTGTTTGAAAGGTTTGTTTTCACCAGGTGCTGCAGGAATATCGGCCAGTAATTGACCTAGTGAACGTAATAGTCCTTCAATTTTATTACGACTAGATTCGAGTCCTGTCAGTGTTTGCTCCTGATTTGCAATTTTTTCATTGAGTTGGGCTAGCAGTTGATTACGTTTGAGTCTTTGTTTTTTAAGCGTGCTTTTTTGATTTATGCGGGTTTTTAGAGCTGCTTGTTGTGAACTAAGGCTTTGGGAGAGTTCATTCTCTTGTTGTTGCTTGCTTTCTATGGATTTAATGAATTTCTGAATTTCATCTTCACGGGCTTTATTGAGGTATTCGAAGTAAGCTTGTATACGACCGATTTCAGAGGGATCTTGCTGATTTAACAGCATTTTCATATTTTGATGAGCGCCGAGTGCATAGGCTGCTCGAAGTTGCTCTGCAAGGACAAATCTCTGTTTTTTTAATTGGCGATTGAGTGAAATGAGATTGCTTTTAAGCTGCCTAATGCGTGCATTGAGTTTTTTTATTTTTTTTTCAGTTTTGATCAGAGATCTGGCGTTGTTGCTGATATCGCCTTCTAGTTTCTGCAGTTTTGTGAGTGTATGGCCACGAAGACTGTGGGTTTTCTTCAAATGCTCCTGAGTTTGGATGATATTTTGTTGTAATCGGTCCAGTTTCTTCTGGTAGACGGGGATTTCAGAAGTCTCATCGGCATATGAAGTAAGTGGTTGACACAGGGTGATAAATAGCAGGAAAAAGCCAGCACAGAGGGGCTTGTTGATGAGTCTTGCTACGTTGCTGAGTGTATATTTAAAGTGCAAAAAAAGAACCTGTATCGGGATTAGTGGGTATTTTTCTATATTTAATATGTTCGGTGCTTTTTTTACAAAAAATGTGTATTATTGTATTGGTTTTTTATTATATAGTTATAGATCAACATAGAGGTTAAGGAAACTCATGAGTGTAAATTTGGAAGATCCATTATTGATGACTCGTGAAGAGGATATTAACCGTGCTTCGCGTTCACTTAAAGCGATGTCACATCCGCTTCGTCTAAAAATACTTTGTACGTTGGCTGATAATGAAGTTAGTGTACAGGATATTGTTGATGCAGTGGGCACCTCGCAGAGCAATATCTCACAGCATCTGGCGATTTTGCGTGATAAAGGCATTTTGGCCTCACGAAAGGAAGCCAATAAAGTATTTTATCGTGTTGGCGATACACGCACTTTGCGTTTGATTGGAATGATGCAGGAAGTATTTTGCTCTGCTGCACAAAAAATGGGCGATTAAGAAAGCGATTATATTATGGATCAGTTGTTTGAATTTGTAGGTAACCATCCTTATCTCTGGATGGGGTTAGCGGCCGTGTTAGTGATGCTGATTAAAGCTGAATATGAATCACGGAGCAATCAATCAGTTCACGTTATTCCCATGAATGCGATTCGCTTGATCAATAATAATGATGATGCGTTAATCATTGATGTGCGTACCAGTGCTGAATTTGGTAAAGGGCATATCAGAGGCGCACGCAATATGCCGATCTCATCACTTAAAGATAAGCTGGATAGTCTTTCACAAAATAAAGATACGGCAATTCTGGCTTATTGTAATAGCGGCGCGTCATCAAGCAGTGCATGCAGAGTGCTATCTCAGGCGGGCTTTAGCAATGTGCATAATATTACTGGTGGTATAAATGCCTGGCTGGAAGCAAAGCTGCCAACAACAACAAAATAATTTTTAATTCGGCGCTCAATTTTGGGGTGCTGTTCAGAATAGGATTGTCATGACAGAAGAAAATCAACAGGCAGCTGAACCACAGTTTGCTATTCAGAAAATTTATTTAAAAGATGTTTCATTTGAGTCTCCAAATGCGCCGGCTGTTTTTGCTGACGGTGAATGGAAGCCAGAAGTGAATATTCAGCTGAATAGCTCACATCAGGTGATTGCTCAGGATGTCTATGAGGTTGTTTTGAATATCACGATTACAGCGAAACAAAATGAGAAGACCGCTTTTCTTGTTGAGGTAAAACAGGCCGGTTTGTTTGCCCTGTCTGGTTTTCCAAAAGAAAACCTTGAGGGAATGTTAGGTGCGTATTGCCCAGAAGCACTATTCCCCTTCGCCAGAGAGGCAGTGGCTGATTTCGTGAACAAGGGCGGATTCCCTCCATTAATACTGACACCGATTAATTTTAATGCCCTGTATACACAGCAAGTACAACAGCAACAGGCAGCCGCAGCCAGTCAGGATACGACGCATTAGTTAATGCCTGTTGATAGTCAACAATGCACAGGGCCGGTTACTGTTTTAGGTGCGGGCTCCTGGGGTACGGCATTAGCCATACATATGGCCAGTTCAGGTCTGGACGTGACCTTGTGGGGTAATGAGCCGGATCACATGGTGCGCTTGCAGCAGCAGCGTTGTAACCAGCAGTTTTTACCTGATATAACATTTCCAGAAGCATTGAAGATTCAGGCTGATCTGGAGCAGGCGCTGAAATCGGCTAGCTGGATTTTGCTGGCAATTCCCAGTTATGCGTTTCGTTCTTTTTTATCTAAAGCTTCTTCTCTGATTGATAAAGACACAGCGGTGACCTGGGCCAGCAAAGGTCTTGAAGAAGGCACGGGCAAATTATTGCATCAGGTAATTAAGGAAGAGTTGCCACAGTGTTCAAGAATTGCTGTTATCTCAGGTCCTACTTTTGCACGAGAAGTGGCAATGAGTATGCCTACCGCGATTACTGTTGCTTCAGAGTCTGAATCATTAGCGAATGAAATTAGTCACTGTCTGCATCATGGTAATTTTCGTGCCTATACCAGTAAAGATATCATTGGTGTTGAATTAGGCGGCGCATTGAAAAATGCCTTAGCGATTGCCTCCGGTATTGCTGATGGTTTGGGTTTTGGTGCCAATGCCAGAGCCGCTCTAATTACGCGTGGCCTGGCTGAGTTAATGCGACTGGGCGTGACTATGGGTGGTAGTCAGGAAACGTTTATGGGTCTGGCGGGTATGGGTGATCTGGTTTTGACCTGTACCGATAATCAATCCCGTAATCGCAGGATGGGGCTAAAACTGGCAGAAGGTTTATCGAAGGAAGAGATAAGAATTGAGATTGGTCAGGAAATAGAAGGCGTGAGAACGGCACGTGAAGCCATGAATCTGGCGAAAAAATTTCAGGTAGAGCTGCCCATTATCGAGCAAGTCTATAAGGTTTTGTATGAAGGCCTTTCACCAAGGGAAGCGGTTAAGCGTTTATTAGAAAGAAAACCAACCGCAGAATTACACTAGCTTGCCTTAAGCGTTAGTCCTGAACCATTCATTCCAATCCCTTAAAGCCTGTTTGTCGTAAAGCCTCATAAACAACAATAGCCGCAGTATTCGATAAATTCAGACTGCGACTGTTCTCCAGCATGGGTAATCGCAGTATATTCTCCTGTGCCAACCCATCCAGATAATCCTGAGGCAGGCCGCGTGTTTCAGGGCCAAACACCAATGAATCACCGGGTGAATAGCTAATATCACTGTAATTTTGTCTGCCGCGAGTTGAAATGGCATAGATTGAGCCAGTATCAGCCAGTTTTGATATAAGTATTTCCAGTGAAGCATAAGTCTGTACATCGGCCCATTCATGGTAATCAAGTCCGGCGCGGCGGAGTTTTTTATCATCAAGTTCAAAGCCCAGTGGCTCGATCAGATGTAAGTGGCAGCCCGTATTAGCACATAACCGAATAATGTTGCCTGTATTGGGCGGAATTTCTGGTTGGTATAAGACAATATTGAACATGACCACTAGTTTATCGGGAGTTGCCTTTAATCACATCAAGTTTGATGTTACTTGCTCTTTTAATGGGGATTTTTACTCTATGTTTTTGCTATAGTAGTGGTGATAGTGATTAAAAAGCTAGATATATATAAATGAGTTAATCGGGATTAAATTTAAAAATGGAAGCAGAGTTAGAGAAAAAGCAGCAGGCAACAATATTACTCGTTGATGACGATCCGCTGATAGTTGAAAGCCTGGGTTTTTTATTGCGCAAGCATTATCAGGTGGTCATCGCTGATTCGAGAGCAAAGGCAACTAAGTTATTGGCTGCTATGGATGACAGGCCAGCTATTGCGCTGATTGATTTAGGCTTGCCACCATATCCTCATAAACCCGATGAGGGCTTTGCTTTGGTCAGGGAATTATTGGCGCAGTCAGGAGATATGAAAATTCTGGTGCTTTCTGGTCAGGATGAAGACGTTAATATACAGCACGCGCTAACTCTTGGCGCGGTCGATTTTATTGCCAAGCCAGCCGACCCACAATTATTGCTGACGCGTATACAGCATCATTTGCGCTTGCGAGAAGTTGAACAGCAGCGTGCTATCCAGAAAGATCACTCCATGATCGGTGAGAGCGCCTGCATAGAAGTGATTCGTCAACAAATTCAGCAATTTGCAGATTCACCCTTTCCGGTACTTATTCAGGGAGAATCCGGTACCGGTAAGGAAATGATCGCCAAGGCTATTCATGAGCAAAGCCAGCGTCGATTAGAGCCGTTTATGGCCATCAATTGTGCTGCCATAGCCCCGGATTTATTGGAAGCACAGTTATTCGGACATCGTAAGGGAGCCTTTACTGGAGCAGTACAGGAGCATAAAGGTTTTTTCATTGAAGCCGGCCAGGGCACCTTATTATTAGATGAGATTGGAGAATTACCACTTCCACTGCAAGGCAAGTTATTGCGTGTCATTGAGAGTGGTGAGTTTTATCGAGTCGGCGATACTCAGCAATTGAAATCGCGTGCACGTATTGTTGCGGCTACCAATAAAGTATTGCGTGATGAAGTGGCTGAGGGAAATTTCAGAGCCGATCTTTATCATCGTTTGAGTATTCTTAATGTGAATATGCCGCCATTGCGAGAGCGTAATGGTGATAGCTTCCTTTTACTGGATCACTTTTTATCAATCTATGCAGATTCTGTAGCGCCATTTGAGCTGGATGAAGAAGCCAGGATACTGTGGAGTGGTTACGCATTTCCCGGCAATATTCGTGAGTTACGTAATATTGTTATTCGTTTAGGGACAAAATTTCCGGGTGAGGTAATTAGCAGTAAGGTCTTAGAGAGCGAGCTGGAGACGCAGTTGTCCGCCAGCGAATTATCAGAAGCCAGTCATGTGCTGAGCGATGAATTTATCAAGCAACAATTAATCTCAGGTGAATTCTCGCTGGATGATTTATTGAGTGAAGTAGAAAGTCGCTGTATAAGAATTGCGCTTGAGATTAACAATAATAAAGTTAGTAAAGCTGCGGATGCCTTACAGGTTAACCGAACCACGCTATATAGTCGTGTTCAGAAGCTAGGGAAGCTATAGCCATGTATCAGGGGCATTTTGGTTTAGAAAGGCCGCCTTTCAAAATAACGCCAGATACCAGTCTGTTTTATGAGGGCTGCCAGCGCGGTGCAGCATTGGAGGCTTTGATATATGCCGTTTCTAGCGGAGAAGGCATTATTAAAGTCGTTGGTGAAGTTGGCAGCGGTAAAACCATGCTGTGCAGAATGCTGGAAATCCGTTTAGCGGATAATGTAGATATTGTTTATATCGCAAACCCGAGTTTGTCACCGGATAATATATTACATGTTATTGCCCATGAGCTAGGGCTGGATGTTGATAATAGTAGTGATAAGCTGGATGTTATGCAGAGCATTGGCCAGTATTTATTGGGTCGGCACGCGGACAATCGACAAGTGGTTATGTTTGTTGAAGAAGCGCAGAGCATGCCAATAGAAACGCTGGAAGAAATACGTTTGCTAAGTAATTTGGAAACGGAGCAAAGTAAATTATTACAAATGGTTTTATTTGGACAGCCAGAACTCGATGAGAAGCTGGCACAGGCGCATATTCGCCAGTTGAAAGAGCGCATTACTCATAGTTTCTACCTTGAGCCTTTTCCGCCTAAAGACACGCTGGAGTATCTTAATTTTCGTTTACGTAGCGTAGGTTATCGTGGGCCAGATGTGTTTAATCAAAAAACAGCCAATGCCATTAAAAAATATTCGGGGGGATTAACCAGACGTATTAATATTCTGGCAGATAAGGCGCTGATGGCCTCATTTTCTGAGGGCGGCCATGAAGTAACGTTAAAACATGTACGTGCGGGTGCAGTCGATAGTGATTTTAGACAGAAGCAAGATTTGCGTTTGTGGTTGATACTCGCGGCAGTTTTGGTGGCATTGGTATTTGCTGTGTGGTTGGGTACGAAGATTGGTAAGTCGGAAGGTAATGATCTGATTGAACAGGGGCAACCAGCAGAGATCATGACTGCGCCTGTTAGCTCTCAAGCCAATAATGTGACGACAGAAGCAGCAGTAACAGTAACAAGCAGCCCATTAGAAATGAGGTTGACTGGAACAGAAAACTGGCTTGCTATGGCATCGGATAGCCACTACAGCATACAATTATTTGTAACACGACTTGTGGATGTAGTGGGTGTTGATAAGTTCTTAGATGAGTTGCCAGAAACGCTTGATTTTGAACAAATTTACATCTATGAAACAGTGATCAATGAAGTAGAAATGTATAGCGTGCTTTATGGCGATTTTGCATATCGTCAGGAAGCACAGGCAAAGCTTCGTAGTTTACCAATCGAGTTGTTGGACAGTCAGCCATTTCTGAGACGAGTTAGTGCCATACGTAAAGATTTGTTAGCAAAAAAATAGTTATTGAGAAAGCTGCTTAGGGAAAGTGACTCAATGAAAAAACATGGGTGAGGAAATGATAAAAACTATAAAGAATAGTCTGTTGCCAGGGTTATTGTTGCTACTAGCCGCTTGCGGTGCGAGTAATCCACCGACTAAGTCGGAAGGACATTTAGGTGGTGACATTGTAACGGCCGATGTTATTCCATCACCGGTTATTGAAGCACCTATTCTGCCAGAGCCTGAGCTGAGACCAAATCTCGAAACTTACACCGTGGTTGTTAATCAGGTGCCAGTGCGTGAGTTGTTATTTTCTATGGCCAGGGATGCCAAATTAAATCTAGATATCGACAATGACATTAAGGGCAAGGTAACGATGAATGCTATCGACCAAACCCTGCCACAAATTCTGGAGCGACTCTCTCGTCAAGCAGCGATCAATTACACGTTGGAAGATGAAACATTGCACATTCGTGTCGATAAACCTTATTTGCATTTGTACAATGTAAATTATCTGAATATGTCTCGATTGAGTAAGGGCAGCGTGGAGGTTGCAACAGAAATCAGCTCAACCGGTTCGGGTGAAGGTGGTGGCGGAGGAAATAATTCAAGTTCAGTGGTTGAAAATTCATCCAACAATGAATTCTGGGGAACGCTAGTTGTGAATATTGGCGGTATGATTGGTGAAGAAGTAAAAGCCAGTAAAGAGAAAATTGAGACGAGTCAAAATATTATTGTTAACCGTGAAACTGGTGTTCTCGGAGTGCGTGCAACATTTAGGCAGCATAAACAAATTCAGCAATTGCTAGATCGTGTCGTTGGTAGTGCGCAGCGTCAGGTGATGATTGAAGCAACGATTGCAGAAGTCACACTAAGTGATCATTATCAGGCTGGTATTGATTGGTCAGCAATAAAACTGGAT
>JBEQLM010000050.1:0-9084 GCA_040325975.1 Gammaproteobacteria bacterium
GTAAGTCATACCCTTGCCATACTTAGCGTAAAAAGGCGTAGCAATCTTCAAGGGAAGCGCCGCAGCGAGATAAACAGGATGTTTGATGAGCTTACCCATCACCAGATTATTTAATGGCGCCATGAGCTCGTCACTGGCGCTGAGTTCCTGATTGTTTTTTACTCGAATTGCTTCATCGCCGGCACTTAATTTGCCATCAATAAAGTTCCCGCGAGAGAGTAGGTCATGTACCACAGCCAGTTCTTCGTTGTTTAAAACACCCGGTAAAGTCAGTAGCATTTGTTTATTCCAGTTGAAGTATAATTTGTCGCCAATATTAACAGGAATACACAGGATTTAGCCCCATGAAACTCAATATCATCGTCGATGGCCGTACCAATGCATTTGAAGTGCCCGATGAGCTTTTAACTGATGCCACAGATTTTTTTGATCAGATGAATGCCGATATGGACAAGGGCTGGCAAATGAGTCGTGACTGGGTTGATAGCCCTAACGCTGAGCAACGCTGCCAGATTGCAGCAGACAAAATTCTTGGCGCTATCGAAACTGAAAATGAAAAATTGTTAATGTTAATGGCAGCGTTTATATTAAAAACTATGCCTGGTGTGCGTAGTATAAATATTGATATTACCGGTGATATGAACGAAACCGATATCATCATGGGGACTGAAACCAATAAACCTTTAGGTCCTATCTTTAACTAGATTTGTAAGCATCATGTGCCGTGTATTGAAACCGCTTTTATCTGCATGTAGATAGTCTGGCCAATACCAAGTTCTAAATGTTGATACGATTTTTGCGTGATGCGCGCTAACAGTAAGTCGTTTCGGCTATTAATCTGTAACAGAACGTGTGATCCACACTCATCAACAATGGCAGAGATAGTGCCTTCGATAATATTGAGAATGCTGCTGTCTGAAATGGCGGTTTTACACAGGCTGATATTACTGGCCTGAATGCGAACACGGACTTGTTGACCGATCTCTATCTTACCCGGAACCACGATGTTGTTGCCATTAGCAGTTTGTATGGTTGATAACTGAAATTCTTTTTCCTGTTTGGCGACAATGCCATCTAAAACAGCGGCAGCGTCATCGGCTTTTGCTAAGGGTGATTCTGGCGAAACTAAAGCATCGTGCAGGCGACCATCGAACTGAATGCGGCCTTGTTCTATCACCATGATGTGATCACACAGTAGTGAAACTTCTTCCATGCTGTGGCTGACGTACAACATGGGAATGTTGAGTTCTCTATGTAAGCGACTGAGGAAGGGCAAAATTTCCTGCTTATGTTTTTTATCAAGAGAAGCTAAAGGTTCGTCGAGTAACATTATCTGCGGATTTTTCAGTAGTGCACGAGCCAGTGCTACACGTTGTTTTTCACCGCCGGATAATTGCTGAGGTTTTCTATTAAGCAGGCGAGCAATATTGAGAAGTTCAAACAGATCTTTGCGATCCAGCGAAGTCGGTTTGTTTGTTGTGCAGCGTTTGCTGCCGTACTCAATATTTTCCTGTACGCTTAGGTGTGGGAATAAGCGATCTTCCTGAAAAATGTAACCTATATTTCTGGCCTGACTGGATAGGCTTTGTGAATCGTTCAGCCAGGTTTTTCCGTTGAATTCAATCTGACCCTGGGCAATTTTTTCCAGTCCGGCGAGACATCTTAACAATGTGGTTTTGCCTGAACCAGAATGGCCAAATATTCCAAGTACACCACGTGAGGGGATATCGAATTCAACGTTGAGTGAAAATTCTTTGCGCTGTAATCGGATGGCGCAGTGACCCGAATTACTCATTATTTATACGCCTGCTTATGGTTAATGGTGTACATCAATAGCATGGCCAGAAAAGCAAAGCCTAACAGGATGGCAGAGAGCATATGGGCTTTGCCGTATTCAAGCATTTCAACGTGATCGTAAATCGCGATTGAGATAACGCGAGTTTCTTCCGGTATGTTGCCACCGACCATGAGTACCACACCAAACTCACCTAGCGTGTGTGCAAAGCCCAGTACGGTAGCGGTGAGGAAACCCCGTTTTGCCAGTGGTACAGCGACACTGAAAAAAGCATCCAGTGGTTTGGCTCCCAGCGTGTGCGCAGCCTCCATCAAATCGCGACCAACGCCTTCAAAAGCACTTTGCAAGGGTTGCACCACAAAAGGAAAACTATACAGTACAGAAGCGATAACCAACCCGGTGAAATTGAAGGTAAGTGTTTCGCCGGTCAGTTCTAACCACCAGCTGCCGATAGTGCTTTGCGGGCTCAATAAAATCAGTAAATAGAAACCCATAACGGTTGGTGGCAGCACGATAGGTAATGCCACAATGGTTTCTATTAAAGGTTTAATTCTGAGGCGGGTAGTGCTCAGCCACCATGCGATTGGCGTGCCGATGATAAGCAGAATCAGCGTCGTGATTGACGCAAGTTTTACAGTAAGCAGTAGTGGGCCAAAGCCGGGAAATAAATCCATAGGTTCGATTTTATATTATCCAGTGCGCTTCATGATTTAAGGCACATCATAGCCGCTATTTTTTATAATTGTTTTTGCATCATCGGATTGCATATATTGCCAGAATGCTTTGGCTGCGGGTTTGTTTGATGCGCTCGCCAATACTAGCATTTTTTGATTGATCGGTTCGTGCATCTCCGCAGGGACTTTCCACTCGCAGGCGGTATTAACTTTAGTGCCTTGAAGTAACATCGATTTTGCAACAAAACCGGCCTGTGCATTGCCAGTTGAAACAAATTGCAGACTTTGCGCAATATTTTCACCCATGACCAGTTTGGCTTTAATGGTTTTCCAGAGTCTGAGTTTATCAAGCGTTTGCTGTGCCGCTAAACCGTAAGGCGCAGTTTTTGGGTTGGCAATAGCAAGGCGTTTCAGTGCGGGACTATTGAGTGCATTCTGACAAGATGTTTCTGGATTGATATGTGAAATAAAAATCAGATTGCCTGTTGCATAAACCGCTGACATATTTGCTCTGGCTTTGCCTTCTTCAATAAGCAGGTTTGGCCTGTGTTCATCAGCAGCCAGAAATATATCAAACGGTGCGCCATGGTTGATTTGAGTATAAAGCTTACCAGTAGATGCACTACTAATAAGCAGCCGATGATTGTTTTTTGATTCAAAATCTTTAGCCAGTAATTGTAAAGTACGCGAAAAGTTACTGGCGACAGCGACGTTTAAATTGTCAGCATAAGTTTGCATACTAAAAAATAACAGAGCTGATATCAACAGGAATGGTTTGAGTTTGATTGTTAATTTCATGGTTGAATTATTTTTTTCATTTTATAGTGCTGAATAGAGTCAAATAATAAATGACTTTCATTCACAATATTGTAGCCCTGTTTTTCGTAAAAATTCACCGCCAATTCCCGTGCATCTAATATGATAGTTGTACAGTGTTCTTGTCGAGATTTTTCTTCAAGTGCATTAAGAATTGATTTTCCTATGCCCTGGTTTGTATGTTCAGGGTCAACGGCCATATAACGAATTTGTGCTTCTGATTTACTGTTAAAGTGTAGGCGGCCAACGCCTATGATTTCATTGTTTTCATCACAGACCATGATATGAAAGCTTTCATTTTCAAGTTCATCTTTTTCAGAACCCTTTGACTGGTGCCACGGCTGACGCAAAATTCGCCAGCGTAAATGGTAATAAGCTTCAAATTCCTTTTCTGTTTCGGGTTGCTTTATTATAGGCATTAGTTAATTAAAGCTGTTTAGGGAAGTAGCTGTTGAGTACAAGTCGAGGCAAGGGCTGGCGAAAAATACGGAGTTTGCAATTGGCAAATGAGTAATTTTGAGTCGGTACTTAACGAAGGATTGTGCCAACAGATACTTTCTCACGTATTAAGCGAAGACGACCCACGTCGTTGCGATGTATTTTGTGCCCTTATTTACCGTTACAGCCCTATGTTCATGCGTCCAGAACGGCGGAAACAAAACCAGCTTACCGGCTTCGGGTGTGACTTTTAATTCCTGCAAAGCAAATTCGGTTTCACCGCCGGGACCTTCGACATCATTGAGATACCATAAAGCCACCAGTTGGCGTTGGCTGAATTCGTGGCTGCCGCTATCGATGTGCCAGTGATAAAATTCACCTTCTTTATAACGTTGCAGGTTATAGCCCATGTCTTTGAACGGGCCTTTGAAGAAAGGATAGGTTTCACGAAATTCCTGTATCGCTGTGCTTAGTGAGCGAAACAGTTCGCGGTCGAGGTCTTTCCATTTCTCCTTACCGCTGGTGACTAAATCGGTGGTTTGTTTGATGCTATTTTCTTTGGCAATCGTTTGGCCGATACGACCTTCATATTGTTCGTCTTCGCTGGCTTCGAAGCGCCGAATCATTTCAGCACAGACATCTTTGGGTAGTGCGTCTTTCTTTTCAAAAATAAAAGTATTGGCTTTAACTTCGTGAATAGTTTTTAGTGGGATTTTCCCGGTTTCGGTTTGCATAAATATAACTGTGCTTATAGGTGATTGGCGTTAACCAGTGATTCAATAAGTTTGCTGCATTTTTCTTTGTGCTGATTGTGCAGGCTCAGCATTTGACTTGCAATGTTTTGCCAGTAATTAGCGCTATTTTTAACGGCATTTTTTAATGGCTCAATATCGTTTGAGGTTTGCCATTGCTGATAAGCAGCCTGTAGCGAGGGGAAAATATATTTGCGCATATGAGTCAGATTGCCGAAATAAAAATGAATCGAGGCCTGATTGTTTTGCTCGATCAGTGAGGGCAGGGTGGAGATAGCGTCGGCCAGATGATCGCGCACGGCACGCGCCATGATTTCAGCCTGGGTGAAACTGATGTCCTGCATCATCTCGCCCCAGCCCGGTAGTTGCGTACCGGCCTTGATTTCGCCAATTTCGTGTAGCATGGCAGATTCCAGCTCGTTATTGGTCATGGCTTCGAGCGAATCTTCCATTTCATTATCGAAATCGTAGCAGCGCATCGCCAGCGCCATGGCGTTTTCTGGCTTGTTCCAGCGCCAGGCTTCGATTTTCTCCCAGATCATGCGCTTGAAGGATTCGCGCCGGATGAAAATGGTGTTGCCCTGAGACATTGCCGGTGGCGAGGTCAAATCGCGGGCATATTCTTCACCTGAGATCAGGATCTGGTAGTCACTATGGTTTTCTATACGTTCGAGTTTTGCCAGAAAGAAATGGGGTTTGCCTTTCTGGCCGATGCCGCCGCTGTAGACCAGGCCATGCTCAAGCAGCCTGTCATTGATGGATGCCGAATTAAAAGGGTCGTAACGGCCATTGTTTAGCTCGATATGAGCATAATCCTCATTTTCAATCTCATCCCACAGGTTTTCGCGCTGCGTCAGCCACTGGCCTATGTCATCAGTTGAGAGTGCCTGTTTGTAGGCGAAGGTCTTTTCCCAGCGATAATACTCGCGCATTTTCAGTAGATAGATGCACAGCGTATAATCGCCAGCATATTTGGCATCCGAGATGTGGCAATTGTGCTGTACACGCTGTTGTAGATTTTTGTATTCAGGGTTCATGATTTTTGAGCAATAAACCTGTTATCGACCAGTTAATTCCTTAGTAAATTAGTATACTATTCGTCATGGGTGCCAATGTCAGTAAGTTAAGGTTTTATTTTCTTTTGGTAGGTGCGAATTTATTCGCACAAAATGCTGAATAAATGGGTTTTGTTCGAATGAATTCGAACCTACAAATGTTGCTAATACTTTACCCCGTCATTTTTGAGTTTTAGAAGAGAATATCGTGAAAATTAGAGTAAAAAGCAGGTGGAATGACAAAGGTCGCGAACGTACTGCTGAGGATACAGGCAGTGTGCTGGGTTTTAATCTGTGGCGTATTGCCGGTGCCAACGTGCTGCATCTGGAAAATGAAGGCTTTCAGACTGATACCTATAATCAGCGCCTGGACGTGGTTGCCGAGCTGCTGGGCTTTTTTGTACATGTGGTCGACCGTATGACCTCTGAGAAAGAGTATTCAGAAGATGAGCGTCGCGACCTGATTACCGCACTGGCGTTGAATCTGGCCAAAACCATGCACGATAATCGCATGGACGTGAATGAGGAAAAGAAAGACTACAAGGCCGAGTTTATTCAGGTGCTGAATGAGCGCATGGCTGAATACGCCGATTTTGCCTACGATGGCAATGAACCCGGCTTTCAGATGCGAAGACGCTGTGGCGAGCATGTCACAGAAGTCATGGGCGAGAAGGATAAGAAGTGGGTCACGGATCAGATTATGGAAATTGAGATTCCCGATGCGTTGAAGACCTTTAAGAAAGTGGCGAGAAACATCCTTTAGTCTTTTTCGTAAACACTAGACGAAAAAAAGCCGGTGCTGCATGATGCAAACACCGGCTTTTTTATGCTTCTATTTCAGTAGCTTAGCTTATTTAGCCCAGCTGCTGAAGTTATCAGCGTTCTTTTCTTTGCCGTCGTCGTAACCAGCTTCATAAGCATCTGTTACACGTTGCTCTTCGCGTGGTGGGTTCAAAACGTAACCGCCTTCCCAGCCACAGATGTAATCTGCGTCAACACCAGCTTCTTCCATCTTAGTAATAGCATTGTAGTAATCTTGGTTCATGGATAAATCCTCAGTTAATTTTCTGTATTCATCGCCGTTAATTGACGATTTGCTTACAATCGGAATTCGTTGCTGGTGATTAACTCACCAATAATGGGCGCAGATTATACCGTATTCTGGTCTCAGGATGAAAGTTCTGTTTATATCCCTTTGGGGATGGCCGTACTAGCATATAAGAAATACTTCCAATGAGAGATATTCTCATTAAGGCTTGTATTCTGTAGCATGCGCTACATATTAAGCATTTTGAAAGAATTTTGAATGGGGAAAATGATGTCCAGTGAAAATGATATGAGTGAAGCAGATATGGCTTTTGGCAGCGGTATCGCGGCGTTTGAGGCGAAGAACTTTGCTCAGGCGATGAGCTTTCTGGGCCCGGTCGCTGAAGCCGGTGACGCTGAAGCACAGCATCGTTGCGCGATTATGCTGCAGAACGGTCTAGGTTGTGTGGTCAATGAAGAAAAAGCATTTAAGTATATGAAATCAGCCGCTGAGCAGGGTCACGCCGTCGCACAACACGGCTTGGGTTTTATGTATATGGAAGGTGAATGTACCGAGCAGAACGCGCAGGAAGCCATTAAATGGTTCGAGAAAGCGGCTGAGCAGGGTCTGATGGGTTCTTTGACCACGCTGGCGATGATGTATGAAGAAGGCAAAGGCGTTGAAAAAGACCCTGCCGAAGCTAAACGTCTATATAAACTAGCCGGTTTCGACCAGTAGCGAGCACTTTGCTCGAAGCATCTTTTCCGCCATGGCTGCGTTAAAAATCCTCTCAAAATGCGGGGTCGCAAAGCGACAAACTACGTGTAAACTCCGCTTTTTCGACGATTTTTACCTTGCCCTAGCGAAAAATCTACATCGTTCAAAGCACTCGTGCTAAATATCTAAAAGAATTAATTTATTATGCGTCCAGCCCATCTATTAACAGTAATCGAAAAAGAATTTTCCAGCGCAGACACGGGTCACCATACTCCGGTGATGCTTTGGGGTGCGCCCGGTGTCGGTAAGTCACAGATGGTGGCGCAGATCGCCGAAAATCACGGTGTACCGCTGATTGATATCCGTCTCTCGCAAATGGAACCTAGTGATCTACGTGGTATCCCTTTCCGTGTAGAAGAGTTTGTTGAGTGGGCTGTGCCTTCCATGCTGCCCAACTTAAAGCGTCACGGTAACCGCGGTATTCTTTTTCTCGATGAAATAACCTCAGCGCCACCGAGTGTCTCGGCTGCGGCTTATCAATTGATCCTCGATCGTAAGCTGGGTGAGTACGAAGTGCCAGAAGGCTGGGCGATTATCGCTGCCGGTAATCGTCAGGGCGATCGTGGTGTGACTTATAGCATGCCAGCACCATTGGCGAATCGATTCTCGCATTACGAAGTTGAAATCAATCTGGATGACTGGGTTGCCTGGGCCTACACCAATGGTATCGATGAACGCATCATTGCGTTTTTGCGTTTTCGTCAGGATTTGTTATTCGAATTTGATGCGGCACAGAATCCTGTAGCCTTTCCATCGCCACGTTCATGGGAATTTGCGCATCGCGCCTTACATAAATTTGATGAATCGAATAATTTATTGTTAGGTGCTCTGCAAGCCTGTGTCGGTAAAGCCGCTGGTATCGAAGTAAAAGCCTTTGTCGATAGCCTTGATCAAATGCCTGATCTCGATGCCATCGTCAAAGGCGAAGATGTAGCCGCACCCAAAGAAATTGATTTACAGTACGCTGTTGCTACAGCTTTAGTTGGACGCGCTATTCGTGCCAAAGAAACTGATGATGCAATGACAGTCCACGGTAATATTCTCAACTACGCCAGCCGTTTTCCGCAACGTGAAATGGGCGTGATGATGGTGTCTGATATGCATAGGGCAGTGGGACAGGATATTTTTGCCGTGCCGGAGTTTGCGGCGTGGGCGGATAAGATCGCGGACATCATGTTGTATTAGAGCTACTGCGCTCGGCAATACTTTGTTAAAACTTAAATTCAAAATGCTCATGTATCATTCATACATTCCGCTTTGTAATTTAAGTTTTGCCGCGTCTTGCCTTCGCTCGATACACTCTAACTATTCTTTTGAATTATAGGTTGATATGCAATACCCCGACGTTGAAACCAAACTAGCCACCGCCAGAACACGTTTAATTTTGGATAAGCCTTTTCTCGGCGCACTGGTTTTACGTTTGCCGATGGTGCCTGCCGATTCTTCCTGGTGTGAAACCACTTTCAGTGACGGCAAAACTTTTTTCTACAACAACGATTACATTGACGCGCTCGATTCCGAGCAAACTCAGTTCGCTTTATCGCACGAAGCATTACATTGTGCGTTGTCACATTTTTATCGAAAAGGTCACCGTGTAAAACATCGTTGGGAACTGGCTTGCGATTACGCCATCAATCCCATGTTGATCAATGATGGTTTGAAACCAACACCGGATGCGATGCGTCTGCGTGAATACGAAGGCATGACTGCCGAAGAAATTTATCCCTGTCTTGAAGATAACGACAATGAT